>JAFTON010000070.1 GCA_017463765.1 Clostridia bacterium
ACCTCGGTATCGGTACCGGTAAGGTAAACCTCAACGCAGAAGCTGTACTCAGCGCCGTCCTTGGTAAGAGTAACGTAGATATCGTCACCGGGCTGGCCACCCTTGAAGGAAATAGCCTTAACGGTCATACCCTTGAAGGTAACGAGCATATTCTGCTTATCAGCGATCTCATCCTTGCCAAGAAGAGAGGTAACGTCGGTAGGAGTTGCAACCCAGTTTACACCCTCGATAATCTCAAAGGTAGCACCGGAGTCAACCTCGATCTCGCCGTGATACTCGGTCTTGTAGCCTGTAACCTTGATCTTGGTACCTATGGTAAGCTTTGCATAATCCTCCTCGGAGCAGGTCATCTCGTATACGAAGTATGCACCGTCGCCATCCTGAAGATAGATAGTAGCCTTATTGTCCCACCAGGACTGCTTGCCCTGAACGAAGCCCTCAATAACAACTGCATCATCAGACTTTGCAGCAGCATACTCTGCGTAGGTCATAGTGCCCTCGCTCTTCTCGCTGGGGTTAAACTGAGGCTTAACGGGATCGATACAACCGACCATAACGAAAGCCAAGGTTGCGATTACTAAAGTCAAAGCCAAAACTTTTTTCATTTTCTTTCTCCTTTTTTTCGCCCTATGGACGTTATTAATAAAAATTATGCGTACATTTTAGGTACAATTATATTATACACAAAATAACAGATAAGTCAATATTTTAAGGGAATTTTATTTATCCTGTTTTTTCTTCGAGCTGACGTAGCCGTACAGAGCATAGCCACCGATACCTACCCAGACTACTCCCAGTGAGGCAAGAAGGATAACCGACGTGGTGGGCAGAGGGCCAAGCTCTTTCCTTGCTCCCGTGGAATCAGAGGCCTCGCCAAGCTTGTAAAGCGACTTAACCTTGCTGAAGATTGACTCTATCCTTCCGTCGTTAATCTCTATGCCACGTCTTACCGATTTACCCGTCTCCTCAATCATAAGGCCTGCAGCATTACGCAGAGATGCCGATCCGTTGAACACGGGGGTGATAAAGGTGTTGTCAATATTATCAATAAGCAGCTTCGAGGCTGCAATCTTGGGTGCGTAATAGAGATCGCCACTGCCGTTTTCGTCAAGCTCCCCTGCCCTCGAAAGATAATCCTGATACTCAGCGCTGTTCTGCGCCTTGCTTGTTACAGGAACGTAGCCCTCGGTCTGAGAGTAGGCTATCTGAACCTCATTCGACAGAAGATACTGTGCGAACAGCCAGGAGGCAAGAACCTCACCGTTGTCCCTCTTATTAAAGATACAAATCGAAGGGCCCTGAGATATCATAACCGGGTTTTCGGGGTCAAACTGAGGAATTTCCTTTACTGCCAGCTCAAAATCCACCATCTGATCGGCAGAAATCTCATAGTTCGGTGCGCCTGAGCCTATCCAGGTTGCACCGGCAGTAGAGTCAACACCGAAGATACAGTGTCCCGAGTTGATAAGGTCGCCGGGATATGCGTTCTCAATATCGAAGGTGGTAAGCGTCTTTTCCTTCACCCTGTCTGCCACCATATAAAGCAGCTCCTTGGTGCCATCGTTGAAAATAAGTATCTCGCCCTCATCGTTTGAATAATCATAGCCCTTCTGCTTCAGCATCTGTATCATCATATTGTCGGTGGACTTATAGAGGAAAGGCACCATTATAGACTGACCGTTTATATAGATAGGATTACCGTTCTCGTCCTCTCCGACAGGCTGAAGTGCTGCTCTCGATACCTCAAAAATAAAGTCCCAGGTAAGCTTCTCGGGCAGCTCGAAGCCAAGCGCCCTGACGTAATCCACGTTAACGTAGCACGCCTCGGTGGAGCGCATAAAGGGAATGGCATACTGCACGCCCTCAATCTTACCTTCATCAAGGAATTTGCCGATTACCTCCTCCTTGCTCGGTGAGTCGAATTTCAGCTCAGTACCTCCGAGACCATACTTTTCCTCGGTCAGAAGCTGATCGAGAGGCACAACGGTGTTTTCACCCGAGATATAGGTGGCGATGTGGTCGGGATAGGTGATACAGACGTTAGGTGTGGTGCCTGTCTGAATATTGGTAAGCACCTCTTTGTAGATGTCGTTATAGTTTGTGAATGCTCTTATAGTAACCTTGATATTCGGGTACAGCTCCTCAAAGCCTGCCACTGCATCATAATAAATTTTCTGCTGGGTGGTGTTGTTATCATTCTTCGCCCAGAAGGTGATATTGTACTGTCGGCTCTCGTCAAAGCTGTCGGGAATTTCAAAGGGAGCAATCGTTTTTGCGCCGTGACAGGAAGCGAGGGAAATGGCGAGAAATGCCGATAAAAGCATTAATATGACAACTTTACTTAGCATTCTCATCCCTTTGTACCTCCCTGCGCCACGCCTGCCATAATTCTCTTACGGAAAACTATAAACAAAACTATCAGTGGCAGCGAAATAACCACGACTGCTGCCATCATAGCGGGAATGTTCTCACGTCCGAAGCCACTCTCGCGTATCTGCTGAATACCGTTTGAGAGAAGGAAGTAATCCTCATCATCGGTTATCAGCCTCGGCCAGACGTAAGAGTTCCAGCACTCGATAACCTTTAATATAGTGATTGTAACGATTGTGGGTCTGCAGATAGGCACCATAACCCTCATCATATACTTGAAATCGCCCGTTCCGTCAACCTTCGCAGCAAGATACAGCTCGTCGGGGATCTGGGCAAAGTTTTCCTTCAGAAGATAAATATAGAATACCGAGGTTACCGAGGGCAGAATAAGACCCGTAAAGGTGTTACGAAGGTCAAGGTTGGTGATGGTAACGAAGTTAGTTATAATAACCAGCTCGTTCGGTATCATCATAAGAGAGAGCAGAAGGACAAATAGAATATCCTTGCCCTTAAAGTTCAGTCTTGCGAAGGCGAAGGCAGCAGGAATGATAATTACCATCATAAGCGCCGTCGTAGCAAGTGTAAAAATCAGCGTGTTGATAAAATAGTCAAGCAAAGGTACCGAGGTAAATGCGATAATATAGTTATCAAAGGTAGGATTAAGCGTAATAAACTGAGGTGTCATCTCGGCGTTATAGTCACCGAAGCTCTTGAAGGAGCTGAGCAGCATCCAATAGAATGGGAAAAGGACCACAACTCCCCATATTCCAAGAAGGGTGTATGTAATAGCCTTTTTGATTTTATTGTGCTGTTCCTGCTTTTTTCTTACTTCGGAATAGTCAAGCGAGGCTTTCATCCGTAGCCCTCCTTTCTTAATAATGAACTCTCTTCTTGCTTACGATAAGGTTTATGCAGGTTATGGTAAGCACGATTGCAAAGAGAATAATAGCCGCAGCAGATGCAAATGACGGATATCCTCCACCGTCACCGTAAAGCATATCGTAAACATAGCCCACTATAGTATTCATACCCGAGGCGTTAAGGTCGGTTCCGAAGAGCGCCACAGCGTCGCTGTATGCCTTGAATGCGCCGATAAAGCCGGTGATGACTAAGTAAAAGGTAGTGGGAGAGATAATGGGAAGAGTTATCCTTGCCAGCATTCTCTTATCGGTTGCACCGTCCACACGGGCTGCATCATAGTATGCCTTTGGCACAGAGGCGATGGCGCTTGTGAAGATAAGCACCTTAAAGGGCATAACGATCCAGATGGTGTAAAGGCAGAGCACAAACATCTTCGCCCAATACGGTCCGTCGATAAAGTCGATGGGTGTCATTCCGAAAAGAGATAAAAATGCGTTTACAAGTCCGTCATTATATACGGTAGGCTTGAAAAGTATCATAAACACAAGGCCCACAGCCAGTGTGTTTGTAACGTAAGGAAGGAAGAACACCGTCTGGAACAGCTCGCGCAGCTTATCAATAGAGGCAAGCCCGAGCGAGATAAGGAGTGACAGAGCCGTGGAGAGAGGAACGGTTATAAATACTAAAATGAAGGTATTCTTTATCGCCTGCAGGAAGTAGGGATCGCGCAGGACGTAGCCATAGTTATAAAAGCCGATGCCGTCATAGGTCTGTGACGCCGAGTTATAGCCCTCCTCGAAGGAATATATAAGCACATCGATCAAGGGATATACCATAAATACTCCGAGAAACAGTATCGCAGGCAAAAGATACAGCCATGCCTTCAGATTATTTTTTTCCATCATGTCGCTCCTTTCGATGGTCAGCCAATTCTTTTCCAGCTACATTATAGCATATCTTACAATATTTATCAAGCTTAAGGGCAAAATTTTTGTTAAACTTAAAGCTTCACCAATTGTTGACAATTGTCGATAATAGTGATAAAATAAAAATAGCCAAAAATTAAATAAGAAAGAGGACAGACCAATGAACAAAAGCGTATCTACCCTTATTCGTTTGCTTGCTCTCGGCATTCTTGCTGTCATGGCGCTTTCGCTTATTTCCTGCGACAAGCTTCCCTTTGACTTCGAGAGCATCTTCAAGCCCGACGTCAACGACGGTGGCGATGATGTGACTCCCGAGTGCCAGCACTACAACGTTATGGACGGCAAGTGCTTTGACTGTGGAAAGATCTTCGTTAACACTGTCAGCGAGCTTAATCTTGATGCAAGCCTTTCCTCCCCTGCTCCCGACGGCACCGTTTCATCTCAGCTTTACTACGTAGAGGCTAACGTAAAGACACTTATCGACGATCTTACCGGCGAGATGATTATCGAGGATGAGACAGGCTCTATCAGAGTTAAGTCTATCTTCTCCGAGGACGGCATCTCCTACAGCAAGCTTTCAGAGAAGCCCGATGAGGCTGACCGAGTTCTTCTCCACTGCACAGTTGAGAAGGTTGGTGGCGTATGGCAGGTAAAGACTGCTTTCCTTGTCGAGTTTGAGGCTGTCGAGGCTCCTGTAAAGACTATTACCATCGCAGAGGCAATTGAGATCTGTAAGGTAAACAGCGAGGAGACCTCCGAGCGCTATTACATCAGAGCTACCGTAAGCAAGGTAACTAACCCCACCTACGGCGAGATGTATATCACCGACGAAACAGGCGAGCTTCTTGTTTATAACACAAAAAACAGCGACGGTACTGTTGGTTATGCCGACATGACCGAAAGACCTGTTAAGGGTGACGAGGTTCTCCTCTACTGTACTCTTAATAATCATAACGGAACCAATCAGGTAAAGAGTGCCTGGGTTGTTGAGTTCACTCACACCGAGGTTGAGATCGACCCCTCCAAGTATATCGCAATGAGCATTGCCGATGCAAGAGAGGCAGAGGCAGGCGCGCTCGTTAAGGTTTCGGGCGTTGTTGCTCAGATCACCTATGCAACCGGCTACAAGCCCTCAGGCGTGATCCTTGTTGACGGTACAAGCTCTATTTACGTTTACGACGGTGATATCGCAGGTCAGGTTAAGATCGGTAATACCATCGAGGTTGCAGGCGCAAAGGCCTATTGGATTCTCGACAGCGAGACCTCCAATGCCGGAAAGTTCGGTTACAAGGGTGCGTGCCAGCTTGACAGCGCGCTTCTTATCTCAAACGACAACGGCAGCTCTGACTTTGACAAGAGCTGGATCACCGAGGTCTCGGTTAAGGACATTATGGATACCCCCGTTACCGAGAATATCACAAACAAGATCTTCAAGACTACTGCACTTGTTAAGAAGGTTCCCGGTCAGGGCTTCACAAACTACTACATCGACGATATTGACGGAGCTACAGGCTCTTACGTTTACACCCAGTGCAACGGTGGTGATTTTAGCTGGCTCGATCAGTTTGACGGCAAGTTCTGCACCGTTTACTTCGTTGCCATCAACGCAAAATCCTCCTCGTCGGGCTGCATTTGGAGATTCCTTCCTATCTCTGTTTCTGACGATGGATATAAGTTCGATACCACAAAGGCAGCAGAGTACGCAGTTAAGTATCACGGCGTAGGTCAGCTCCTTAACAGCTATACAGGCGACCCTCAGATCGAGCTTATTACCTCCGTATCCTCCGAGCTTCTCGGCTTTGAGGGCGCGACCCTTGCATACTCCTCAAGCAACGAGGCTGTAGTATACGTAACCGTACAGGACGGCGTTACTACCCTTCACTGTGGCGAGGCAGGAGAGGCAACCGTTACAATCACAGGCTCCTATAACGGCACTGTATACTCCGAGAGCGTTAAAATCACCGTTTCCGAGACTATATCGATTGAATCCATCACTGTTTCCGAGGCTATCTCTGCAGAGAACAACACCGTTGTTACCGTTCGCGGTATCGTTGGTCCTTCTCTTGCAAACCAGACAGGCTTCTACCTTATCGATGAGTCGGGTGTTATTCCCGTACGTGTGGCAAAGACTGCCTTCGAGGGACTTGAGATCGGCCACGAGATCATCGTTACCGGTACCAGAACCATCACTAAAGACGGTGGTGGACAGATCTGCATCGACACAGCTGAGATTGTAAGCAACGTATATGGCAACAACAGCTACTCTACCGAGAGCTTTATCAAAGATAAGACCCTTGCCGATATCTGTGGTCTTACCGACTCTGCAGAAGTAACTACCTCTGTTTACGTTATTACTGCAACCATTGATAGAGTTGTTGGCGGTTATTCCACCAACACTTACCTGGTTGACGGAGACAGCAAGTTCCTTCTTTACGCAGGTGGTCCTGCGCAGTACGCTTGGCTTGAGGATTACAACGGCCAGACCGTAACCGTAGAGGTTGCAACTTGCGACTGGAACGCAAAGGGCCTTAAGGGCTGTGTTCTCTCCATCACTCTCGCTGACGGAACCCAGATCTTTAATGAGCTTAATTTTAATTGATGCCTCGCATCAATTAACGACGCATAGCGTCAATTCACGCGCGTAGCGCAATTCACGAAGCGTAGCTTCAATTCACGACGGCTCTGCCGTCAATTCACGCGCGTAGCGCAATTCACATAAAAAAGAGCAAGAACAAAAGGATTAACCCCCTTATTCTTGCTCTTCTTTTTTTATTTATTGTCTTTTGCTGTGTTTATAGATGCGATAAGCATGATGCGTATTTTGCTGTTTTCAGAGTATAGCTTTTTATACTCATCTTCACTTATCATATCTGTATCTTTAAAAATACTTAACCAATACTCGGTTTCGTAGCACTCTTTAAGTGCTATTTGAAGCTTATTGATAAAATCAAGTCTGCTTGATGCATAATTTGCTTCGTGAATGTTTGCGCCGATGCTTGTACCACTGCGAATAAACTGGCTAAGCAGAGGATTGCTATTCCCACGTTTTTTAATGTCAGAGCAAATATTTACTACATTTACTGCAAATGTTCTTGATAAGTGAACAAGACTGGATTCTTTCATATGGAAACCTCGTGAATTGCGCCAAAGGCGCGTGAATTGGCTATGCCGTGAATTGAGGTTGGAGACCTCGTGAATTGCGCCAAGGGCGCGTGAATTGACGGCAGAGCCGTCGTTACAAAGGCTTACGCCTTTGTAGTATTCATACCCTTTCTGGTAAGCGAAATTCTATGCTTCTTTACGTCAACGTCCTTGATGCGAACCTCGATAACGTCGCCTGTCTTGAAGAGCTCGGAGGGATGCTTGATAAATCTGTCGCTCATCTCGGAGATGTGTAAAAGACCGTCGTGATGCACGCCGATATCTACGAAGCAGCCGAAGTCAACAACGTTTCTGACGGTACCCTTGAGCTGCATATCCGGCTTAAGATCGTTGATGTCGAGAACGTCGGTGGAGAGGATAGGCGCCGGAGCATCGTCACGAATGTCACGGCCGGGCTTCTCAAGCTCGGAGATAATATCCTCAAGAGTAGGCTCGCCACAACCAAGCTCGCGAGCAAGCTTTGCAATACCGTACTGCTCTGCCTTGAAGCGAAGGAGAGTAAGGCTGCCACTTCTCACGTCATCGGTGGAGAAGCCAAAGCGCTTGAGAAGGTCCTCTGCGATAGCGTAGGACTCGGGGTGAACACCTGTAGAGTCGAACACCTGCTTACCACCGGGGATACGAAGGAAGCCTGCGCACTGGGTGAATGCCTTCTCGCCAAGCTTCGGAACCTTAAGGATCTGGGCACGGGTCTTGAACTCGCCGTTTTCCTCTCTGAACTTAACGATATTCTTCGCAACGGTGGTATTGATACCCGAAACGTAGGAGAGGAGGGAGTAGGACGCAGTGTTTACGTCAACGCCAACACCGTTTACACAGCCCTCAACAACGCCACCGAGAGCCTCGGTAAGTCTTGCCTGCTTCATATCGTGCTGATACTGACCAACACCGATTGCCTTAGGCTCAATCTTAACAAGCTCGGCAAGGGGATCCTGAAGTCGTCTTGCAATAGAGATAGCAGATCTCTGCATTACGTCATAATCGGGGAACTCCTCGGTTGCAACCTTAGATGCCGAGTAAACAGAGGCGCCTGCCTCCGAAACGATGGTATACTTAACCCCCTTAGGACAAGCAGGGTCACGGATAACGTGTTCTGCAATGAATGCCTCGCTCTCACGGGAGGCAGTTCCGTTACCGATGGAGATAACGTCAACGTTGTGCTTATTGATAAGGCGAAGAACGATAGCCTTGGAACGCTCGATATCCTCTCTGGGCTTTACGGGATAGATAACGGCAGTATCAAGCACCTTACCGGTCTTATCAACTACAGCAAGCTTACAGCCGTGAGCATAACCGGGGTCGTAGCCAAGCACTGTCTTGCCCTTAAGGGGTGCTGCAAGAAGCAGGTTACGAAGGTTCTCCGAGAATACCTTAAGCGCGCCCTCGCAGGCATCGTCGAAGAGTGTGGTACGAACCTCTCTCTCAATCGCAGGGAACAGAAGTCTGTCGTATGCGTCACGGATAGTAGCCATAAGGTAGCTGAGCGCAGGAGAGTGCTTGTTGGTGATAACCTTAGAAACGATCTGTGCAATTCCCTCCTCCTCGGGAAGAGTAACGGCTACCTTAAGGAATTCCTCCTTCTCACCACGGTTGATGGCAAGAACACGGTGACCCTTAAGCTTCTTTATAGGCTCGGAGAAATCATAATAGTTCTCGTAAACGCTGGTCTCCTCGGTTGTACCCTTGGAGGAAAGGCTGCCGTTATTCATAGTGAACTCACGAAGCATCTTTCTGATCTCGGCGTTATTGGAAATATCCTCGGCAATAATGTCTGAGGCGCCCTGGAGAGCTGCCTCTACTGTGGGAACAGCCTTGTCCTTCTCGTCGGAAATAACGATAAACTGCTCTGCATATACGGGTATCTCGGGATCGTATACGTCGCGCTGCTCCATAATATACTGTGCCAGAGGCTCAAGACCCTTATCACGAGCAACAGAGGCTCTGGTCTTTCTCTTGGGACGGTAAGGAAGATATATGTCCTCAAGCTCTACGAGAGTCTTTGCATTATTCAGCGCAAAGGTGATCTCGGGTGTAAGCTTGCCCTGTGCGTCGATGAGATTAGCGATCTCCTCACGTCTTTCATCCATCTTACGAAGATAGTTAAGTCTGTCGTTAAGGTCACGGAGAGTAGCGTCGTCAAGACCACCGGTAACCTCCTTACGGTAACGTGAAATGAAGGGAATGGTGTTTCCCTCATCGATAAGAGCAACGGTTTCCTTAACCTGCTCCTCCTTGATTTTAAATTCCTCGGCAAGAGTCTTTAAAATGTCCATTTTTTTCTCCTTTGAAATACAACTTTGAAATACAAGCCACGGTTGTGGCAAAAAATATAATGCTATTGAATCAGCCTCCACTTTCAGGGGAGGTGGCGCCGAAGGCGACGGAAGGGTTCAGCCTCCACTTTCAGGGGAGGTGGCACGCGTAGCGTGACGGAAGGGTTCATTTACACACAAAATCAATACTTAAACTACCCCTGTTTTTCAAGGAGAGCAATCTCCTCGTCTGTAAGATATCTCCACTCGCCACGAGAAAGCGAGCTATCAAGCGATATACCACCGAAGCTGATGCGCTCCAGCGAGGTTACACGGTTGTCCTGGGAGGCGATCATACGCTTTATCTGATGATATTTTCCCTCGGTGAGAACTATCCTGCCCTCACGTCTGTCGGGCGACAGATACAGCTCTGCGCTCTTACACTCATAGCCGTCGGCAAGTGTCACGCCATCGTGGAATATCTGCTCTACCCCATCGCGCAGTGGCTCTGCAGCAGTGAAATAATACTCCTTCTTGACGTGGTGCTTAGGTGAGAGAAGCGAGTGGGCAAGCGTACCGTTGTTGGTAAGTATCATAAGTCCCACGGTATCACGGTCAAGTCTGCCAACCGGGAACAGCTCGCGCCTTCTTAGCTCCTCGGGAAGCAGCTCGGTGACGTAGGGCAGGCTTTTATCATCTGTTGCACTGACGTAACCTGTCGGCTTGTTCAGCATAACGTAGGTATACTTTTGGTAGACCACCTGGCGTCCCAGAACGCTTACACGGGACTTATCGGGATCAATGTGCTGTGACACATCCCTCTCTGGAACACCGTTTACAAGTATGCCACCGGATTTAGCAATCTTTGCTGCCTCACGCCTGGTGCAAATGCCAAGCTCGGACAGAAGCTTATCTATTCTCATTTTACAGAAGGTCCTCGCTCTCATAATATTTCGGCACAAATTACACCATTATGTATTTTACCATAAAAGCGTTGATTTGTAAAGAGGAAAACTATATTTTTTACATCAATTCGCTAAAATCATTTCGGCATTCTCATCTACCAGACCATCCTCTCTCGCCCACGTGATTATTGTTTTGTAGTGGTTTTTGTAAGAGCCCATAGGCCTTGCGAGTATTCTTTCCTCGAGAACATCAAGATAATGGAAAAAAGGCACATAACCCAGAGCGCGAACAAGATTATCATATTGATGTCTTGTCAGAACAATCACTTTATCCTTACCCAAGCGCATAATTTCGGGCTTTGCCCCTTTTTGAATGAATGATTGTTTGTTAGTTATTATTTCTTCTTTATTATCTTCTTTATTATTGGGTGTCATTTGGTAACTTGCTGTGTTAAATTCTGAAATTTCCTGTGTTGCATCCTGAAACTTAAATTCAACTTTTGCAACATAGCTTATTTTACCGTACTTCTCTGACATGTGCTTGACTATGAGATTTTTACGGATAAGCTCCTTTAACGCTCGGTATACCGACGTTCTTGACGAACCGACCCTCTCGGCAATATATTCCATTGAGCCGTAGCATTCCCCTCCCACTTTGGTAAAAGAGTAAATCAGTGCATAGACCAATAGTGAAACGCCACTAAGCTTTAACGGCTTTACCATAAAGTCGTGAATAACATAATATGAATTTTCCATTTTTACGCATTTTTCGAGGCCTCTTTTTTCCTTTTTATTTTATTTTTGGAGATGCTCCGGATTCATCAACCGAGCCTATTGTAGCATAATATTTTTCTTTTGTAAGTATGGTACCCTTCCAAAAATTCATTTTGAAACAGCCGTTTTTGTGGGTGGAAATATACAAACTGCATAAAAAAATGCCCGTTTTCATCACTTCGGGCAAAAATAGAGCAAGATGTTGAGCAAATGTATATCATTAATCAGCCTCCACTTCCAGGGGAGGTGGCACGCGCAGCGTGACGGAAGGGTTTAGCCTTCCCCTTGGGGAAGGTGGGCTTCGAGGTTTATCCGAGAAGGTCGGATGAGGTAGTGCTTATCTAACGCTTTGGTTTTACCTCATCCGTCATTATCGCTACGCTCTAATGCCACCTTCCCCAAGGGGAAGGCTGAAGATAGAAAAAAGAAAGGCTGACTCATAGAGCCAGCCTACCCCGTGAGGGGATTTAGGAGATTTCAATAGATGCCCGAAACAACAAGAAGACATCTATCAAAACCTATATCTAAAACCTATTTCCGAGTGGGTTTTAGCTTAAGTAAAATTAGGGATTAGTTACAGGAGTGTGATTGCAAGAAGCGTTTGTACAATCAATAGCAACACCACAATTATCACATGCTTCATCATGACCTGTTGCGTCAACAGCAGCATCAGCGTGGTTGCTACACCAAACAACATCATCAGACTTATCTGTAGTCACTTCTCCCTTAAGATCGATCTGACCGTCGTTATCAATCAAATAATAGTAAGAGGTCTCACCATCCTTAACAAGAATGTACTTGCCCTCTTCAGGATTTGCTTCACAAGCAATAAGGTAGTTAGTGAAAGCGTTCTTAGCCTCCTGATCACGAGCAGAGTTCTTAGCCTTCTCAGTGATACCACCGAAGGTGGGGATAAGAACTGCAGAGAGGATTGCGATAACTGCGATAACGTTTACGAGCTCAACGATAGTAAAGCCCTTTTTGTTAGACTTTCTCATTGGATTTTTCTCCTTTCTAAAGATTTTTATACAAAAAGCGACCCTAACCAATGCCCCGATTACAGAACATTGGTTAAGGTCGCTTTATTGCCATAAGATATTAAGTTTTCAGTATTTTCGGTAGCGCAAAAAACGCCCGATACAGTTAAATAGGCGCAATTATGGCTTGCTTGCTTGCATGCTTGCTTGCTTGCTTGCTTGC
>JAFTON010000071.1 GCA_017463765.1 Clostridia bacterium
GATTGTACACCGATCTGTTCTCCTTGTCAAGTGTTTTTTTGCACTTTTTTAGTAATTTTTAATGCAGTGCCATATTTAGTGTATTACATTGTATCACAAAAAATTCGATTTGTCAAGGAAACGACAAAATATCTTATTTCCCAATTTTTCCCTGTCGTCATTTGGCTTAAGCTTTTTGGAAGGATTTAGCCTCCACTTCCAGGGGAAGTGGCGCCGAAGGCGACGGAAGGGTTTAGCCTTCACTTCCAGGGGAGGTGGCACGCGTAGCGTGACGGAAGGGTTAGCCTCCACTCTCAGGGGAGGTGGCACCGAAGGTGACGGAAGGGTTAGCCTCCACTCTCAGGGGAGGTGGCACGGCTTGCCGTGACGGAAGGGTTTAGCCTTGCGAAAGGTCTTGACTTGCAGAAGGTTCTTAAAAGGTGAGCCTTTTTCGGCTTAAACTTTTCGCAAGGATTTTAGAAAAAATCCATCTTTTTATACCATTATAATATAATGAATGTTTGTTTTATTATAGTTTTGTTTCTATTTATAAAGAAAAAAGCAGCTCTGCAGCTGCTTTTTATGCGTTATGAGGTTACAAAAAACCTATTTCAGAGTATAATTTCTTACCACTCCTTAATGAGAGAAAGCGTCAGCTTGGTTGAGTTTGCTGCTGCAATAGAGAGGAAGGTGGGATAATCCATCGTCGCCTCGCCGTCGGCAGAGTCGGAGATAGCACGAACAACTGCGAAGGGTGTGCCGTTAACAAAAGCCGTTTGCGCAATTGCGCAGCCCTCCATCTCACAGACCGATGCAGAAAAATCGGTTGCTATCCTATGCTTGTCCTCGCTGCTTGCGATGAACTTATCGCCCGTGGCAACAGTTCCCGACTTTACCTGAAGGTCAAGCTGTCTGCCCTGCTCCAGAAGAATTTCCCTCGCGCGAGGATCGGCATCAAAATAAATCATATTAATTCCCGAAACCAACCCCTTCGGGTCACCGATGGCAGAGGTGTCCATATCATGCTGACAAAGTCTGTCTGCTATCACAACGTCGCCACAGCGAAGTCCACCACCGATTGCGCCACCTACACCGGTGTTCACAATAAGTCTGGGAGAATATTTTAAAATCATAGTCTGAGCACAGAGCGCAGCAAAGACCTTACCGATGCCACACTTTGCAACGGCAACGCGCTTACCAGAGATAAAACCGGTATGGAAGGTTATTCCACTGACGGTCTCGCTCTCGCACTGATCCAGCGCTGCAATTATAGCCTCAACCTCCGGCTGCATTGCACCGATAATTCCTATTTCAACCTTCATATTTTACTTCCTTTATATTTAAAGTCGTTTTCCTTACCGTTCAGCACTGCAAGATATCTTTCGCACTCACGCTTTGCAGAGGCAAGGTCAAGGTTCTTATAATTGCCACATTCCTTTTTAACTGCGCCGAACATCTCACCGTCGTGATCAATGATACGTCGAAGCACGGCTTTCACAACCGAAAGTGTCTCATTGTTATCGGCATTACGGACGAGAAGATAAAAACCCGTCTGGCAGCCCATCGGTCCAAAGTAAATTACCCTGTCGGAAATCTCGCTTGAGCGAACGTAGGTGGCGAACATATGCTCTACCGAATGCATGGTAAGATTGTCCATATAATCACCTGCGTTTGGAACACGGGTGCGAAGATCGTAGGTAGTGATATCACCGTCAATACGTGACACGTATATACCCTCGGTGAGGAGATCGTGGTCAACGGTGAACGAGGCTATTTTATCGATATTTTTCATAAAAATCACCTTATTTGTAAACTTAGATTTGCATTTTAGCATATAAACGTAGGGGAGGGGTCTACCCTCCCACTACAAAATCAATTAAAACTTAATTCTCTCAGAAATGTAATTTTTAACCTCGGATACAGGAATTCTAACCTGCTCCATAGAGTCTCTGTCACGAACCGTTACGCAGCTGTCGTTCTCGGTATCGAAGTCGTAGGTAATGCAGAAGGGAGTACCAATCTCATCCTGACGGCGATATCTTTTACCGATAGAGCCGGTCTCGTCGAACTCACAGTTGAACTCCTTAGCAAGCTCGTCGAAGAGGTCGAGTGCCTTCTCGGAAAGCTTCTTGGAGAGAGGAAGAACTGCACACTTAACAGGTGCAAGAGCAGGATGAAGATGAAGAACGGTACGAACGTCACCCTCGGAGATCTCCTCCTCGTCATATGCATCAACAAGGAATGCGAGCGCAACTCTGTCTGCACCAAGCGAAGGCTCAACAACGTAGGGAACGTAATGCTCGCCTGTCTCCTGGTCGAAGAAGGTCAGATCTTTGCCGGAATGATTGCCATGCTGAGTAAGGTCATAATCGGTTCTGTCGGCTATGCCCCAAAGCTCGCCCCAGCCGAAGGGGAAGAGGAACTCAAAGTCGGTTGTTGCCTTGGAATAGAAGCAAAGCTCCTCGGGATCGTGGTCACGGAGACGAAGGTTCTCGTCCTTCATGCCAAGGTTAAGCAGCCACTGATGGCAGAAGTTCTTCCAATATGCAAACCACTCAAGGTCGGTGCCGGGCTTGCAGAAGAACTCAAGCTCCATCTGCTCGAACTCACGGGTACGGAATACAAAGTTACCGGGAGTGATCTCGTTACGGAAGGACTTACCGATCTGGCAGATACCGAAGGGCAACTTCTTTCTTGCAGAGCGCTGTACTGCAGGGAAGTTTACGAAAATGCCCTGTGCTGTCTCAGGACGAAGATATACGGTAGAGCTGGATTCCTCGGTAACACCGATAAAGGTCTTGAACATCAGGTTAAACTTCTTGATGTCTGCAAAGTCCTTACCACCACAGATAGGACAAACAATGCCCTTCTCCTTAATATAAGCAGCCATCTGGTCGAAGGTCCAGGATGCAGGATTGTCCTCAAGGCCGTTCTGGAAGGCATAATCCTCGATAAGCTTGTCTGCTCTGTGACGAGCCTTACAGCCCTTACAGTCCATGAGGGGATCCGAGAAGCCGCCAACGTGACCCGAAGCAACCCATGTCTCGGGATTCATGATAATTGCCGCGTCAAGACCCACGTTGTAACGGGATTCCTGCACAAACTTTTTCCACCAAGCGCGCTTTACGTTATTCTTGAACTCAACGCCGAGAGGACCGTAGTCCCAGGAGTTTGCAAGTCCACCGTAGATCTCTGAGCCGGGGAAGATAAAGCCTCTGTTCTTACAGAGAGCAACGATTTTTTCCATTGTCTTTTTACTGTTTTCCATTATTTTCACCTCAAAAATACGAGTTTTTTATTCATATTGTAAATAATTATTGTCATTTTATATGATTTTGCCATAGATTTTGCCATTTTCGTGACGAAGTGGTTTTACCAAAACCATACTGCCGGTAAGACCTCTTTCACCCTCAACGCATACCTCGATATAGGAGTCGGAGTGAGCTGTATAAACGCCTCCACGCCAGCTTTCAAGAATGCAGGAAAGACTCCTTCCCGAATTAACAACCTCCGAGAGAATCTCATCTCTCACAGCAGCGCATTCAGAAATCAGCCTCTGTGAGCGCTCGTGCTTTATCTGCTCGGGAATCTGATTCGGGTAATCGGCAGCAGGAGTTCCCTCTCGCCTGGAGTAAGCAAAAACGTGAGCATCAAGCAGCCTTGCCTCACGGACAAAGCGCATCGTGTCGAGGAAATCCTCCTCGCTCTCGCCAGGGAAGCCAACCATCAGATCGGCAGTCAGCATAACGTCCGGCATAAGCTCGCGTATGCGAGCAATATTTTTCAGCGCCATAGATCGATTGTACCGTCTTTTCATGCCACGGAGTACGTTGTCCGACCCACTTTGCATCGAGATGTGGAAATGTGGCACCATAATTTTCAGCCCTGCAACAGAGCTTACAAAGCTATCCGAAAGCAGCTCGGGAGCCATTGAACCAAGCCTTATTCTCTCGCAACTGTGACGTGCATCAAGCTCACGTAAGAGGTCGGCAAGGTCGTACTTTTTATCAAAATCAGCTCCGTATGAGCCTGTTTCAATACCCGTCAGAACGATCTCGAGAGTACCCTTTTTATAAAGCCCCTCAACCTCGGAAATAACAGCCTCGGGCTGCTTCGACCGAACGGGACCCCTTGCAGCAGAGATTGCACAATAGCTGCATCTGCACTCGCATCCGTCCTCGATCTTAACGTAAGCACGGGTTCTGGGCGCATTCTTCACGCACATAGGCTCAAAGCTCGCCCCGTCGAGAGGACCGACTAAATTCGGAATGCGAAATCCGGAATTCTGCACCAACTCTTGAAACATAGTCGCTCTGCTCGCAAGGCAAGCCTTGCTCCCATTGCTCCTTGTTTCTGCGCATTCTGCATTCTGCATTCTGCATTAAGAAATCGCTCTGCAATCTCCACGCATTTCATTTTATCTGCTGTGCCGATAACTGCGCTGACGCCCTCTATCGCTGCCACCTCGCTTGGTGAACGCTGACTGTAGCAGCCGATAACGATCACTACTGCGTCGGGATTTTTCCTTATGGCGCGACGTATATATTTGCGTGACTTGGCATCGCTCTCGGCAGTAACGGTACAGGTGTTGATAACGTACACATCGCAGACCGTATCAAAGGAGCACACCTCATAGCCTGCCTCGGCAAAAGCCTCGCTTATCGCCTCGGTCTCGTAGAGCGAAACCTTACAGCCCAGGGTGTAAAGCCCAACCTTAGCCATGCTCTTTAACGTACTCGGGTCTTACGACGGCAACATAGGGCAGATCGCGATATTTTTCAAACAGGTCGAGACCGTAACCGAATACGAACTCATCGGGAATGATCTTACCACAGTAATCAGGGTCAAACTCAACCTTTCTTCTCGAAGGCTTGTCAAGGAGAGTAACCGTCTTAACGCTTCTCGCGCCCTTCTGGGTGAGATGCGCCACAAGGAAGGTCAGTGTGTTTCCCGAATCAACGATATCCTCAACAACGAGAAAATCACACTTATCAAAATCGGGTCTGTCAAAGTCCAGCTTCATACAGATCTTTCCGGATGACTCGGTGCTGTTGCCGTAGGATGAAACCCTTACGCACTCAAGCTCGAGAGGAACGTTAAGCTGCTTCATAAGATCTGTAGTAAACGGCATAGCGCCCTTAAGAACAGAAACGATTACAAGATTTTTATCCTCGGAGCTGTAATCGGCGTTGATCTCGTCTGCAAGTCTTGCGACGATCTCTGCGATCTCCTCCTCGGGAACCAATACCTTTTCGATTATGTTATCAAGCACAGAAAAACACCTTCCCATTTTATTTTTTAGATTACAACATTATATTTTAACAGAAAGCCGTGAAAATGTCAAGAGTAAACCCCTTCTTTTTATATAAAAGCTTCTCTATCTGAATGATGGCATATTTAAGCCGTTATTAACTCTAAAAACTCCTGTTTGTTCGTTATTTTACTTAAAATAATTACATATTTATTTATAAATAATGTTAAAATGTTAAAAGTTTTTAAAAATCTATTGACAAACCGGCTCTTTTCGGTTATAATGTATTCTGCTTTCGTATGAATACGCGAGATATGGGGTAGTTATGCCCCGACGTTAATCTAATTTTACAAGGAGGTGCGAGTCATGAAGAGAACATACCAGCCCAAGAAGAGACAGAGAAAAAAGGAACATGGCTTCAGAAAGAGAATGGCTACTGCTAACGGCAGAAAAGTTCTTAAGAGAAGACGCGCCAAGGGTAGAGCTAAGCTCACCTATTAATTGAAAGTCACGCACAGGTGACTATGTCGTCACGGACGACGCACAAAGCCTCCGATAAAGCGCAGAAAGCAGACTTTATCGGAGGTTTTGAAATGAATACGGTTTTTTCGTATTATACTAAAAGAGAGGATGCAGAATGAAATTCAGAGCAATATGTGAAAATCACCTGTATTCGAA
>JAFTON010000072.1 GCA_017463765.1 Clostridia bacterium
CAAAAAAGGTAGAGGTACTCTTAAATGTGCCTCTACCATCAATATTTATCTAACCGAGAAAATCTAAGGTTGAAAACCTATGGTTTTCTCCTTTTTATTTGAGTTTTTGTTCTATCTCCGTTTACTCGCTCGACGTATGCCTATACGCCTCACGCTCGCAAACGAAGATTTCTGCTCTAAATCAAGCAAGCCCCTTTTTTCATTACCTATTTATAATAAATTCTGCTATCTTCATTATAAATATCAATTCTGTTTTCAAGATAAGTAAATCCGTACTTTTCATAAAATCCGATATGATCGGTTGCAAGATAAACACACCTATATCCCTGATTTATTGCTGAAGCATAAGCTGCATCTATCACCAATTTGCTGTATCTGTGTCCTCTATACTCGGGAGTGGTATAAAGAAAACCGATCCAGGGATATAGCGTATCATCTTTGATGCAGTCGTTTTTTGTCAGTGTGCAGAAGGATACAAGCCTGTCACCGTCTGCAAGAATAAATAGCTCGCCACCACCTAAAATATTATCAAACTTATTCTGCTCTAAAATATCTGCCAGAAATTTAGCAGCACCCCACTCACACCTTCGAATTTCAGCGATAAAGTGCTCCTTGTTATCTGAGTTATGAAATCTGAACAATTCCATTTTTTCTATTCCTTGTTGTTTTTATTTATATAAAAATATTAACATATAAAAATAATTTTGTCAATATTCAATTTTTTTCAAAAAAGCTATTGACAAATCAAAAACTCTGTGTTATACTTGTAAAGCGATTTGCTTTACAGCATATTTTGAGGTGACAGGTATGTTTGAAAAAAATATGAGAATTGCATATCTGCTCGACTTCTACGAGGATCTGCTCGACCCCCATATCCGTGACGTAATGAGAGCCTATTATGACGACGATCTTTCTCTTTCTGAGATCGCATCGGGTGAAGGAATCTCACGTCAAGGCGTTCGCCATCTTATTAAAAAAGGCGAGGAGTCGCTGGAGTTCTTTGAAGATAATCTCGCACTTGCGAAAAGGCACGAGGAGCTTACGCTTGTTGCCGAGGCTGTTGTTAAAATCAGCAGTACTCTTGATGAACACGGGCTCGATGCTCAGGCTGAAGAGCTTCGCCGTATCGCACAAGTAATTACGAAAGGAAATCAAGATGTTCCAAAGTCTAACTGATAAGCTTGCCAACGCCTTCAAGAAATTCAGAAGCAAGGGAAAGCTTACCGAGGCTGACGTCAAGGAGGGTATGCGTGAGGTAAAGCTTGCGCTGCTTGAAGCCGACGTTAACTTCAAGGTTGTTAAGGCATTTATTAATTCGGTTACCGAACGTGCTGTTGGTGCAGAGGTGCTTGAGAGTCTCCTCCCTGCGCAACAGATAGTTAAGATAGTTAACGAGGAACTGATCAGACTTATGGGTGGTGAAACCCCAAAGATCAATATCAGTCCCAAGCCTCCTACAGTCATTATGATGGTTGGTCTTCAGGGTGCAGGTAAAACAACCCATGCAGCGAAGATCGCCAATATGTATAAACAGAAGAGCAAGAACCCCCTGCTCGTTGCCTGCGACGTATACAGACCTGCAGCTATCGATCAGCTTAAAATTGTCGGTGAATCGGTTAACGTTCCGGTGTTCTCACTCGGAAGCAAAATATCCCCTGTTGAAATTGCAAAGGCAGGCGTTGAGCATGCTAAGAAGAACGGTCACGATATGGTTATCATTGATACAGCCGGCCGTCTTCATATTGACGAGGCTCTTATGGAGGAGCTTGTAAAAATCAAAAGCAGCGTTAACCCCACAGAGATACTTCTGACAGTTGATGCTATGACGGGTCAGGACGCAGTTAACGTAGCAAAAACCTTCAATGATCTTCTCGACATTACCGGTGTCGTGCTTACAAAGATGGACGGTGATACCCGTGGTGGTGCTGCTCTCTCGGTTAAGTATATTACCGGCAAGCCCATTAAGTTTATCGGTATGGGTGAGAAGATGGACGCAATCGAGCTGTTCCACCCAGACAGAATGGCATCGAGAATTCTCGGAATGGGCGACATACTTTCTCTTATCGAGAAGGCTGAGGCTGCATATGATGAGAAAAATGCAAAAGAGCTTGAGAAGAAGATGCGCGAGCAAACCTTCTCTCTCGAGGACTTCCTTGAGCAGATGAGACAGCTCAGGAAAATGGGTAACCTGGATCAGCTTCTCGGAATGATGCCGGGCGTCAACGCAGGCGCGCTTAAGAATGCGCAGGTTGATGAAAAACAGATGGCACGTATCGAAGCTATTATCCTCTCTATGACTCCCGAGGAAAGACTTAAGCCTGATATTATCAACGGCTCTCGCCGTAGAAGAATTGCCAAGGGCTGTGGTATGGGAGTTGAAGACGTTAACAGACTGCTTAAGCAATTTGAGCAGATGAAGAAAATGATGAAGCAGCTTTCAGGCAAGGGAGCAAGAAAAATGCTCGGTCGCCGTATGGGTGGCTTCAGATAATAAGAGTTTTATTAAAACAAAAATAAATAAATTATTCAAATTTTGGAGGAAAAACAAAATGGCAGTAAAAATCAGACTTACAAGAATGGGTAAAAAGAAGAATCCCTTCTACCGTATCGTAGTTGCAGACGAGAGAAGCCGTCGTGACGGTGCTCCTATCGATGAGATCGGTTACTACGATCCCATGACCACCCCTGCAAACGTTAAGATCGACGCAGATAAGGCTACCAAGTGGCTTAACAACGGCGCACAGCCCACTGATACTGTTAGATCTCTTCTTAAGAAGGCTGACATCATTAAGTAATTTCGGAGTCGGATACAAATGGATTTCAAGAAAATACTTACCGACATCGCTCGCGCGATAGTTGACACACCCGATGCAGTCGTTGTTGAAGAAACTGTGAACGGTGATGACATTGAGCTCACACTTACCGTTGCAGAGGACGACACCGGCATGGTTATCGGACGCCACGGCAGAATTGCTAAGGCTATTCGTCAGATTATGAAGGCGGCGGCTAACACCTGCGGTAAGCGTGTTACCGTTGAGATCAAGTAATCGGATTACTTTCTAAAAAGAAGACCTGCGAGGGTCTTCTTTTTATTTTTCTATTGAAATAATACAAAATATGTTGTATAATTAATATGTTGATAGGAATAATGATGTAAAATCCCCTAAAGATTGGAGAATACCATGAAAAAATACATAATGGCACTTGATCAAGGTACTACAAGCTCACGCTCTATTATTTTCGATAAAGACGGAAACATTGTCAGCCTTGTACAGCGAGAATTTCCCCAGATATTCCCTCGCGAGGGATGGGTTGAGCATGATCCTATGGCTATCTGGTCTACACAGATCGCTGCCTGCACTGAGGCACTTATGAAAATCGGTGGCTCATGGGATGAGATTGCCGGCATCGGTATAACAAATCAGAGAGAAACCGTGGTTGTCTGGGACAGAAAAACAGGAGTTCCCGTATACAATGCAATCGTATGGCAATGCCGACGTACTGCCGACTACTGCGAGGAGCTTAAGGATAAGGGACTTACCGAGCTTATCAGATCAAAGACCGGTCTGCTGCTGGACCCGTACTTCTCTGCCTCAAAGGTTGCCTGGATTCTTGATAACGTAGAGGGTGCGAGGGAAAGAGCCGAGCGTGGTGAGCTTTGCTTCGGTACTATCGATTCCTGGCTTATCTGGAATCTTACCGACGGTGATATTCACGCCACTGATTACTCCAACGCTTCGAGAACAATGCTCTTTAATATAAATACACTTCAATGGGATGAGGAGCTTCTCTCTATATTCAATATTCCCCACTCTCTTCTCCCCGAGGTAAAGCCGTCGTCATACATCTTTGGTCATACGGATGCAAAAATTCTCGGTGCAGAAATCCCGATAGGTGGTGTTGCGGGAGACCAGCAGGCAGCCCTCTTCGGTCAGTGCTGCTTTAATCCCGGCGAGCTGAAAAATACATATGGCACGGGTGCATTCCTGCTTATGAATATTGGCGAAAAACCCAAGATTACCGATACAGGACTCGTTACCACAATCGCTTGGGGTCTTGACGGCAAGGTTAACTATGCTCTTGAAGGATCTGTATTCGTATGTGGCGCTGCAATTCAGTGGTTGCGTGACGGTATGAAAATTATAGAATCGGCTCAAGACAGCGAATATTACGCAAAGAAGGTTCCCGACTCGGGTGGCGTTCTTGTTGTACCTGCATTCCAGGGGCTCGGTGCTCCGTATTGGGATCCCTACGCGCGTGGAATAATCGTTGGAATTACAAGAGCTACTACAAAACATCATATAATCAGAGCCACAATCGAGTCAATGGCATATCAGACTGCCGACGTTATTAAGCTTATGGAGGACTCAACCGGTATGAAGATTGAGGGACTTTCGGTTGACGGAGGCGCATCTGCAAACGAGCTGCTCTTATCCTTCCAGTCGGATATTCTCGGCACAACCGTAAAGCGTCCCGAATGTATTGAAACAACGGCACTGGGTGCTGCCTACCTTGCAGGCCTTGCCACAGGTATGTATAAATCCACCGAGGAGATTAAGCTTAACCGTAGGATTGCAAAAACCTTCTCGCCCGAAAAGGATGATGCCTGGAGAACCGAGAAAATGGAGATCTGGTCCAAGGCTGTAAGCCGAAGCCTTGCTTGGAAATAATTCAATGTTTTTTCTTTAAAATAAAAGGGGCTGCTTGATTTAGGCATAACCGAACAAAAAAAGGTAGAGGTACTCTTAAATGTGCCTCTACCATCAATTTTTATCTAACCGAGAAAATCTAAGGTTGAAAACCTACGGTTTTCTCTTTTTTATTTGAGTTTTTGTTCTATCTCCGTTTACTCGCTCGACGTATGCCAATACGCCTCACGCTCGCAAACGAAGATTTCTGCTCTAAATCAA
>JAFTON010000017.1 GCA_017463765.1 Clostridia bacterium
TACCTTCAAGGGTATGACCGTTAAGGCTATTTCCTTCAAGGGTGGCCAGCCCGGTGACGATATCTACGTTACTCTTACCAAGGACGGCGCTGAGTACAGCTTCTGCGTTGAGGTTTACCTTACCGGTACCGATACCGAGGTATACAAGGCTGTTGAGGCTCTTAAGGAAGGCGACGTTATCGACGTAGAGGGCTTCCTTTACTGGTATGACGGTATTAATCCTCACATCACCAAGATTACAGTTAAATAATTCGTAGCTTTTCACAGCATTAAAAAGAACCCGATTGTGTCGGGTTCTTTTTTCATTTATTCATTTTTTTATTCGGCAGAGTTACCGTTGCTGTCATTTCCGTCGGTGCTTTCGTTTACCGAAACGGCTTTTTGTGACTCGGGGATTTCGGACTCGGTCTGCGCCTTTTTACCTGTTTTTTTAGTGTTAAAGGTCTTTTCGGCTACCTCAATGATCTTAAGGATAACCGGGCTGAGTACGATATTCATACCAAGCTCGAACAGGAAGTTTCCGAATGCAAGTGCCGAGAATACCTGTAAGCCCGAAACATTGAGCGCAAGCACCTCTGCAATTGCGTCTGCGTAGGGCATAAAGAATACCACGCATCCAAGCAGGAAAATGCCTGTGTTCACTACGGGGCAGACTATTGCCGATGCCACAACTGCAACCGTCTTGTTGAATTTCGCAAGCAGCTTGTTAACGTAGCCTGCTGCAAATCCACATCCCACGCCCTTAAGTATAACGGTGATAAGCGTTCCGATGATGCTGAAGGCGAAGAACAGATTTGCTCCACCCGTGATCATCACTACAATTCCGAATACCAATCCAAGCCACGCACCGATGATCGGGCCACACAGAACTGCACCGATAACTATAGGAATAAGTCCGATGGCAGTTGAGAATGGACCGAAGAAGGTGGTGTAGGTCGCCAGACACTGAAATACTATGACAAGCGCAGTCATAAGTGCCGACAGAACCAAAGTCTCGGTTGACATTCCTTTCTTCTGAGCCTTTGTGTTTATGCTCATAAATCCTCCTTGCTGTCGTCTGCATTATGCAGTACAACGCATAAATTTATTTATATTCCCCGAGGGGTAATATACGAAAGAAAAATTATTGATTCTTTTTATATATAATATTAAGTCCTTTTAGGATCAAATACTCATCATATGTCATCTTATGTTTACAATATGGAGTGATCACCGACGCTAAACCACCCGTTGCATAGACGGGAAGGGTAGAGCCAACCTCCTCAAAAATACGGTCGATCATACCGTCAACCATGCTGGCGCTGCCAAACACAATACCACTCCTCATACAGTCGGCAGTGTTCTTACCGATAACGTTCTTCGGTGCCTCAAGGCTTACCATCGGGAGCTGTGCCGTGCGTCTTGCCAGAGCATCAAGGCTTACCATAACGCCGGGAATGATTGATACACCGATAAACGCGCCTCTGTCGTTCATAACCATCATCTTGGTTGCCGTTCCCATATCCAATATAAGAGAGGGAGAGCCGTAGAGGTAATGTGCAGCAACACAGGCGCAGATAATGTCTGCACCAACAGAGGAGGGGTTGTCGCAGTGAATATTGATTCCGGTCTTGACACCCGGCCCCACAAGTATGGCATCAATGCCGTACAAAAGCTTTACAGCACATTTCATAACGTTATTAAGTGGTGGAACAACCGAGGAGATAATCGCACCGTCTATGTCCTCACGGTTTATTCCCGAAATGGCGATTGCATTTGAGAGTGCGCCTGCATACTCAAACTCGGTTTTCGCAGTATCGGTTGCAATTCTCGCAACGAATACTATTTTTTCGGCATGAAAAACTCCGAAATTAATATTGCTGTTTCCGATATCAACCGTTAATAGCATAGTGGATTTACCTCCCTTAAGAATTCCTTCGATATTATAACACAGATAAAAGAAAAAGTCAAATGGTATAGCGTGATGCTCGGAGCATTCACGCTAAACGATGTTTGCCCTCACGGGCAAATGATGTTGCCTAAGGCAGTGATGTTCACTGCGTGAATGATGTTGTGCCTTCGGCACAGTGGGCAAACATCACATCATTGCGAGCTTGTATTTGCGTAGCAAATGGCGAGCAACATCATTATGCGGAGCATAACATCACTTTTGCGTCAGCAAAA
>JAFTON010000073.1 GCA_017463765.1 Clostridia bacterium
GACGGTGGATGAGGTGCGACGGTATTAAAGCAGTATGCAAATCAATCCATTAGATCCCTCGTTTATAATTTTTCCAAGCGTTTCACCCAGCTTTTCTCTCGATTCATCGGGCGTATGGGAGAGTATTGCTGTCATTCCTACAGCCTTCCCCTTGGGGAAGGGGGACCGTCCTTGACGGTGGATGAGGTGCGACGGTATTAAAGCAGTATGCAAATCAATCCATTAGATCCCTCGTTTATAATTTTTCCAAGCGTTTCACCCAGCTTTTCTCTCGATTCATCGGGCATGTGACTCAGCTTTGCAGTCATTCCGTCGCTTACCATATCGTAAAGCGATCTACCAAACATATTGTACTCCCACACCTTTTCGGGATTTTCCTCAAACTCGCCCTGAAGGAATTTTACAACCTCCTCGGACTGCTCCTCCGAGCCTATAACAGGACAGAGATCTGCTTTTATACCGGTTTTTATCATATGAATTGATTCTGCGCTTGCGCTGACTTTAACACCGTAGCCATTTGACTGCTTGACAAGCATAGGTTCTTCAAGCTTCAGATCCTTCATTGAAGGCATAACAATGCCGTAACCCTTTTCTTCTACGTCTATAAGGGCGTCTTCAATCCTCATATATTTGTCACGGATTTCGGCAAGCTCTTTTATCGTGGAGAGTAGCTGCTTGTCGCTCATAACCTCTAGACCACATATCTCGCTGATTATTCTGTAGTATTCACCGTTTTCAACAGGAATATTAAACTGCGCAGTTCCATCGCCTGCATTAACCGATATGCGTTCAAAACTATATTTGCCAAGCTGCTTTTCAATGTCTCCAAGCTTATCTATACCGTCAGCGAAGGAACGGATATCATCAAGCATTCCTGCCTTCAGAGGATGATTGTCGGGCAATACCTGAGTCCACTCGGGAAGGGTAAAGCTCATCTCGCGAACAGGGAACTCCGACAGCACAAGTGCGAGAATTTCACGTATGTCATCTGCATCAAGCTCGGGACAGCAAACCAGTGCTACGGGAGCACCGTATTTCTCCTCAAGCTCATGTGCCAGCTCGTGGGCTGAATCACTGTCGGGCGTTGCAGAATTCAGAATTATTGCAAAAGGCTTTCCGAGCTCCTTAAGCTCTCTTGCAACTCTTTCCTCTGCCGGAATATAGTTTTCACGAGGAATCCCTGCAATAGAGCCATCTGTAGTAACAAGCATCGCTATAGTAGCATGCTCACCGATAACCTTACTTGTTCCCAGCTCGGCTGCAGCAGAGAAGGGCATGGCATCATCAGACCAGGGTGTTATTACCATACGGTTTTCACCGTTTTCCTCTGCTCCGAGTGCACCGTCTACAAGATAGCCAACACAGTCCACCATCTTGACTCTGAACTCTATATCCTCGTCAAGCGTCACCCTTACCGAGTCGTCGGGTACAAACTTAGGCTCTGTTGTCATAATCATTCTGCCGGACGCACTTTGTGGCATTTCGTCAAGTGTTCTCTGACGATCGTATTCATCCTCAATGTTAGGAATAACCACGTTGTCAAGGAACCTATGTATAAATGTAGATTTTCCTGTTCTTACAGGTCCCACAACACCGATGTAAATATCACCACCCGTACGTTTCGCAATATCAGAATAAATTGAATTATCGCTCATAACAAATCTCCTTCAAAATAATCTTTCATACAAGCATATGAGCGACGATAGGAAAATATCCCGAAAAATAAAAAAAGGATAAAGTTACACAAATAACGTGTTTCTCTATCCTTTTTCTTTGTTTTATACTATTTTACGCCTTATTTGCAGAGCCGAAGAGCTCGATCTTTTCGCGAACTGTAGCCTTAATTGCCTCGGTGCCCGGAGCAAGAAGCTTTCTGGGGTCAAAGCCCTTACCCTGAAGGTCCTTACCCTCCTCAATGTATGTACGGGTTGCAGCAGCGAAGGAAAGCTGGCACTCGGTGTTAACGTTGATCTTGGAAACGCCGAGAGAAATAGCCTTCTGAATCATATCTGCAGGAATACCTGTACCACCGTGAAGAACGAGGGGCATATCACCTGTCTGCTTGCTGATAGCCTCAAGAGTCTCGAAGGAGAGACCGGGCCAGTTTGCGGGATACTTACCGTGAATGTTACCGATGCCTGCAGCAAGCATAGTAACGCCGAGATCGGCAATCATCTTACATTCAGCAGGATCAGCGCACTCGCCTGCGCCAACAACACCGTCCTCTTCGCCACCGATAGAGCCAACCTCTGCCTCAATGGAAAGTCCCTTCGCATTACAAACCTCTACGAGTTCCTTCGTCTTTGCGATATTTTCCTC
>JAFTON010000074.1 GCA_017463765.1 Clostridia bacterium
GAGGACGTTGATACCAGAACCGAGGAGGAGAAGTTCCAGGATGCACTTGAGGCAGCTCTTCCCGGAAGCGAGGAATTCACCAAGTACTTCAAGGTTGAGATCATCGAAGGCTTTGACTCTATCTATACTGCAGACAACGGCGCAGGCTACGTTTGCGTAATCGGTACCGATTCTACAGGCACATTCATCGGCGTTGACGCTAACGGCGTTGCAGTTGGTGAGATAAGCGATGAGCATAAGGCTCTTGCAGAGGCTGCTGTTGCAAAGATTGCTGCAACCGAGCTTACCGATGTTGACATAACCGAATATAAGAACAGTGAAGACAGAAACGTTAAGAGAGCGTTCAGAAGCATTGTATCTGTTCAGAAGACTGCTACAGGTAACTATGTATTTGAAGCTACTGCCGACGGCTTCGGCACAAGTGGCGAGCACGGTGCAAGTGGTGAGAAGATCTACTTCAAGGTTTCTATCTCCTCCGAGGGAAAGATCATTGATCTTTGCGTAACCAAGCACGGTGAAACTCCCAGCTTTGGTGGTGATAAGCTTGAAAACGGCTATTACGGCGAGATTTTCATTGATAAGGATCAAGCAGGATCTGATGAGGTTGACTTTGACGTTATCAAGAACGGTGCTACCGTAACCTCTAACGGTCTTAAGAAATCTATTCTTTACTGCTTCATTGGATTTACAGCTATTGAAGGAGGTGCCAACTAATGAATAAAAACAGTAAGCTTTGGATCGTGCTTAAGGGCATTATCGCAGAGAACCCCGTTTTGGTTCTTGTGCTTGGTACTTGTCCTGTACTTGCAGTTTCCACCAGTATCGTTTCCGCAATATCTATGGGTATTGCGGCAACCCTGGTTCTTATTTGCTCTAACACTATTATTTCACTTTTGAGAAAAATCATCCCCGACACAGTTCGTATTCCTTGCTACATCGTAGTTATCGCAGGCTTCGTTACCATCGTACAGATGCTTCTTCAGGCGTTCCTGCCGGATATCTATACGCTGCTCGGAACCTGGCTTGCACTTATAGTTGTTAACTGTATCATTCTCGGCAGAGCCGAGATGTTCGCAAGAAAGAACGGTCCCCTTGATTCTGCACTTGACGGTCTCGGTATGGGTATCGGCTTCCTTGTTGCACTTCTTGCAATGGCTCTTATCAGAGAGCTTCTCGGTACAGGTACTATCAACCTCAGTGCTCTCGGACTTGAGTCTATAGTTATTCCCGTTCTTTCGGAGTATAATATTCCTATTCTTACTCAGGCTCCCGGTGGATTCCTTGTTTACGGTATCCTTATCGCTGTCGTTAACCTTATAGGTCCTAAGAAGGGTGCTGAAAAGAGAAAGAACTTCTCCTGCGAGGGTTGTCCCTCTGCTTCTATCTGTGGTAGAGTTTCCTGCTCCGAAAACGCTGAGCTTGTTTCTGCGAGCGAAAACAACACCCTTGTTGAAAATAAGAACGGAAAGGAGGAAGCGTAAATGTTAAAGGAACTTATTTATATCATTCTGGTTGGCGTATTTGCAAATAACTACGTTCTCCAGCAGACGACAGGTATCTGTCCTTTCCTCGGTGTTTCCAAGAAGATCGATCAGGCATCAGGTATGGGCCTTGCAGTTACCTTCGTAATGCTGGTTGCTACCGCGGTTACCTATCCTATTCAGAAGTATGTTCTCGAGGCATTCAATCTTGAGTATCTTCAGACCATCGTATTCATTCTCGTTATCGCAGCTCTCGTTCAGTTCGTTGAGATCGTGCTTAAGAAGTTTATCCCTGCGCTCTATAAGTCGCTTGGTGTATACCTTCCTCTTATCACAACCAACTGTGCAGTTCTTGGTATCGCGATAGATAACCTTAGCTTTGATTACGTTACTAATTTCGGAACAGCTATGGTTTCTTCCTTTGGTGTAGGTCTCGGCTTCCTCTTTGCAATGATGCTCTTCGCAGGCGTACGCTCCAGAATTGAGAACTGTCCCTCGCCCAAGTCTGTGCAGGGTCTTCCCGTTACTCTTATTGCTGCTTCCATCGTTTCTCTTGCATTCTACGGATTTGCAGGCGTTATCGACGGTCTGCTCGGAATGAATTAAGGAGGTATAGAAAATGGAAATTATTACAGCTTTAATCGTTCTTGCTATAATCGCTCTTGTTTGTGCGATAATTCTTACCGTTGCTGCTACCTTCTTTGCAGTTAAGGAAAATGAGAAGGTCGTTGCAGTTCGTGATTGCCTTCCCGGTGCAAACTGTGGTGCTTGCGGTTATTCCGGATGTGACGGTTACGCTAAGGCTCTCGGTGAGGGTGAGTGTGATAACCCCAGCCTCTGTATCCCCGGTGGCGACGGTGTTGCTAAGGAAATCGGTGAGATCATGGGTCTTACGGCAGGTGACGTTGTTGAAAAGGTTGCTTACGTTGCATGTAACGGCTCTTGCCAGCCCGATAACAGAAAGTTTGTTTACGACGGTATCAAGAGCTGCGTAGCTGCAAATCTTAATTATTCGGGCGACAGCATGTGTACCTATGCTTGTCTCGGATACGGCGACTGTATCGCAGTATGTCCCAGAGATGCTATCACTATCAATCCCGAGAAGTGTATCGCTGAGATCGATCCTAAGAAGTGTATCGGTTGTGGTCTTTGTGCAAAGACCTGTCCTAATCATATTATCCATCTTGTAAACGATACCTCAAGAGTTATCGTTAAGTGCTCCAGCCACGATAAGGGTGCTGTAACACGTAAAGCATGCTCCAACGGTTGTATCGGATGTATGAAGTGTCAGAAGACCTGTCCCGAGGGCGCAATCAAGGTTGAGAATAATCTCGCCGTAATTGATTATGATAAGTGTACAGGTTGTGGTGCTTGTCACGAGGTTTGTCCCGTTAAGTGTATACATCTGGAGAATCTCATCTGTGGAGCGCATTTCGAGTGATTTTGAATAATTTTGCGAACTACATCACTTTCCCCGTCTTGCCGTAGCTTATCTACGGCTGGCGACGGGTTAAGCTTGTATTTCATCAAAATTATTCTAAAATCCTGATATTTTGCGAATTGCTTTGGAGCTTCGGGGCTTGCAGTAGATAACTATAGCTTTCGCCCCGAAATCCTCGCACTTCATCAAAATTATTCTAAAATCTTAAAAGTTGCAAAAAATGTAAACTTTAGTTTGTATTTTTACCAATAAAAAACAGAAAAGTGGAAAGGAAGACAAAAGAATGCTTAAGAAAATTCTTGAGAACAAAAAGCTGTGTTCGGATATTATTCTTATAGCAGTTCTTCTTATTGTCGGACTTTCCGCTTTTATTGTTTATTTGACGACAAGAGATAATATCGATCCAAACGAGGCGCACGTTGTTGTCAGTGTTGACGGAAAAGAGGTTGCCAGATATCCCCTTTCCGTAGACGGCGTATATATCATTAAGGGCTACAACGGTGGCAGGAACACACTGGTTATCAGCAACGGCGAGGCTTATATCAGCGACGCAAGCTGTCCCAAAGAAGGCAGTGACGTTCCCTGCACAAAGCAGGGAAGATTAACAGCTGACGGTATGCTTAGAATTATCACCTGCTTACCAAACCGAGTAACCGTTCATATTGTTGGTGGTGACACCGAGGGAGGGCTTGATATATGAAAAAAAAGCTCTCTACGAAGCAGCTTGTAACTATTTCGGCTCTCGTGGCCGTGGCAATGATCCTCTCTTACGTTGAGTCAATGATCCCCGCCTTCGTGGCTGTACCGGGTGTGAAAGTCGGTCTTTCAAATATTGCAACCGTCTTTGCCTTATACGCTCTCGGCTGGCCATACGCAATAGGTATTTCTGTGGTTCGTGTTTTTCTCTCATCATTGCTGTTCGGTAACTTTGTAGGCATGATATACAGCCTTTCGGGCGCTGCGCTGGCACTTGTATCAATGATCCTGTTAAAGAAGCTTGATATTTTTTCTACCGTCGGTATCAGCGTTGTCGGTGGAGTTTGTCATAACATCGGACAGATTATCGCAGCCTGTATCGTTATGGAAACTGCAGCAATAGCCGTTTACATCATTCCTTTGCTATTTTCCGGTACTATTGCAGGTGTGGTTATCGGACTTATTGCAGGAAATCTTGTGGAACGCGTAAAAAAATACATTTAATAAAGCTCTCGTCTGCTAAAATGCAGCTATGAGAGCTTTTATTTTTAAAATATTTGACAGATTATATATATTATGTTAAAATAGAAATGGCGCACTTCCACCGATGCGCTTAGCTGCGAATGCAGTAGATCAAAAGGTGGGGAATGAAAAAACAATGAAACTGAACTACAAGAGAACCATACTTGTGGGCTTTGCGTTCTTCCTGATCAGTGCCTTCTGGCAGGCGTATGATGCAATAGTTCCGCTTATTCTGACCAATCACTTTGGTCTTGACCAGCTCCTTTCGGGAATAGTTATGTCAATAGACAACGTGCTTGCTGTGTTTATGCTTCCTTTATTCGGCGCACTGTCGGATAAGGTTATGACCAGATTTGGTAAGCGTACTCCCTTTATTTTCGTTGGTACTGTTGCTGCTGTATTGGCATTTATCTCGCTTACTTTCATTGATACCTATCAGCTTTCCGCAGTTCTTGACGCAGGTATTGCAGAAAGATATCAGGCAGCTGCTGAGCTTCTTAAAGAGGCAAACGCTACTCTTAAGGAGGCAGGTAAGGCGGGTGATGCTGCAGCGATTGCCGCAGCGAAGGATTCTATCGATTATATAAATAAGGTCGTTATCGCCGGAATAAGAGAGGAAACTCTTCAGATAACCCTCGGTAACCTCTGGCCTATAATCGGCTTTATCGGCGTTCTTCTTATCACACTTATTTCTATGGCTACCTTCCGTTCTCCTGCGGTTGCGCTTATGCCTGACGTAACTGTTAAGCCTCTTCGTTCAAAAGGTAACGCTATCATAAACCTTATGGGCACTGCAGGCGGTATTCTTGTTCTCGTTCTTGGTATGATATTCAAGACTTCGGCTAACAAGTATATGCAATATACTGCTTACGTTGCTGCGGTATGCGCTATTATGGTAATCGGTCTTATTATTTTCCTCACTACCGTAAAGGAAAAGAAATGGGCTGAGGAGATGGAGGAACAGACAAAGGTTCTTGGACTTGAAGATGCGTCCGTTGAATCAAATGAGGGTAAGAGATCTCTCTCTAAGGCAGAGATGAAATCGCTTCTTCTCATTCTTGCATCGGTTGCTCTTTGGTACGTCGGATATAACTCGATTACAAGTAAGTATTCGGTTTACGCTACCAATATACTATTCTTCGACTTTAACTTTACTCTTATAATCGCACAGGCTGCGGCGGTTATCGCCTACATTCCCGTAGGTATAATTGCTTCTAAGATCGGTAGAAGAAAGACTATTCTTGCCGGTATCACAATGCTTGCTACCGCATTCTTCATCGGTAACTTTATTACTTTCAGCACCCCCGAGCTTGCAATGTATCCCGTTTTCATTCTTGCAGGTATCGGTTGGGCTACCATTAACGTAAACTCCTTCCCCATGGTTGTTGAGCTTGCTAAGGGTGGTGAGGTAGGAAAGTATACAGGTTACTATTACACCGCATCTATGGCTGCCCAGATCGTAGCTCCTATCCTTTCGGGTGCTATATATAAGCTGGTTGGCCATATTGTCGGAGGCGATGATATTGAGGGTATGAGATACGTATTCTTCGCGTTCGGTACTCTCTTCGTTGCACTTTCCTTCGTAACAATGTTCTTCGTTAAGCACGGTGACGCTAAGGCCGAGAAGCAGGATGCTTTTGAGGCTCTTGGTGGAGCAGACGACTAAATTATCATTTATTTACTGCGAGGTATAAAAAATGATTGCTATACCGATTATTCTCGTTGTTCTTTTCCTCTTGTATCTGTTTCTTATAGCACCGAAGAACAATAAGAGGATGGATGAATTTAAAACGAAAATGTACGCTCACCGTGGTCTTCACAATGATGAGAGGGCAGAGAACTCTATGTCTGCCTTTCGTGCTGCTGTGGAGGGTGGCTACGGAATCGAGCTTGACGTTCGTCTGTCGAAGGATGGCAGACTTGTAGTATTTCATGACGATACCCTAAGCCGTGTTTGTGGCAGAGAGGGAAAAGTAATTGATTTCACTGCTGCAGAGCTCGCTACCTTCAGGCTTTCGGGTACGGAGGACGGTATTCCTCTCTTCTCCGACGTGCTTAAGCTTGTGGGAGGAAAGGTTCCACTGTTGGTAGAGATAAAGGAGGATCCGGGCGATCATAACGTTTCTCTTGCCACCTGCGAGATGCTTCGCAGCTATAAAGGCGCATATATCATAGAATCCTTTAATCCTCTCTCACTTAAGGTAGTGAAGGAAAGAATGCCCGAGATACCCCGTGGAATACTCTCACACCGTTACTATGAGTATGAGAATTACAGAAAGCCTCTGTATTTCATTCTGCAGTCGCTTCTTCTGAACTTCCTTTGCCGTCCCGCGTTTATCGCATACGATCATAAGCATGCGAAGGCATTTGGCTTAAGATTTGCTCGCAGCTTCTTTGGCGTGCCCACTCTTGCCTGGACTGTCCGTTCCCGCGAGGATGAGCAGATTGCCCGTAAGAACGGCTTTGACGGTATCATTTTTGAGAATTATATTCCCCAATAAAATATAATCGAAAAGAACAGACAGTTTGGAAATAATCACTTGTCTGTTCTTTTTTTGTGAATAGTCAATAGTAACCTGAATTTATTTTTTAAGAATTTTTAAGAAATCTATTGAAAAATGAGTAAATATAGTGTAAAATATATCATAGTGATAAGTATGCATAGCCAATAGGCTACTAAAAAGCTTTTATTTTTCGGAGGTTGCGCATGAGCAGCAAGATAAATATGTCCTTTTTTAAGGCATATATAGAGCTTGATAAGGTGTGCGCCGATAGACTCGGTGTTGAAAAAAATGGCGTTTCTGCCTATATAAACAGCTTGGTTGAGCTCAGATTTGCTCCCGAGCGCAGCGAAGTTCTTCCCAGACTTATAAAGTACAGGAAGGCGAGAAATATCATTGCCCACGAGGACGGCGCTATTGATCAGCTTGACGAACTTACTAAGGACGACATTAAGTGGCTTAACCGTTTTGCAAAGAGCGTTTCGCATAAGAGGGATCCTATCTCACGCTACGAGCGCAAGGCTCGCAGATATTCCATTTGGAAGAAGGTAAAGATTGTTCTGATTATTCTTCTTGTAGCAGCTGTAGCCGTTTGTGGATATGTTGTAATGAATATGCTTGGTATTATTTAATTTTTAAAATAGAAAAAGAGAGAACTCGGTCGAGTTCTCTCTTTTTTATGAAATGTTCGGTTTAAATTAAATTTTAACGTTAAAGCGATTCTTGCAGCAGGGGCAAACTACCGTATGCTCTCCTTTTTCCTTTGGTAGACGGAGATTGTTCCTGCAGGAAGGACATTTCCTATAAACGTGGGTTTTTCTGTCGCGCTTTTTGCATTTTTGCAGGTTGAGAAACTTCTTGGGTTTTTCGCATAGCTTAAGGAATTTTTCATTTTCCTGTTGTCTTTTGTAAATATTTCTTGACATTACGCGATAAATTGCGTAAATAAACAGCGCACTCTCTATGATTGAAATAACGTAAGAGTTTGCAAAAATATTGATTACTATGAGGATAAAACAGATTGCCAAGAGAAAATAATACAGTCTGTCTATACCGTACCTGCCTGCCATAAAGGCTGCAACGCGTTCTCTGAAAGGACGGCGATTATTATTTCCCATAAAACACTCCTATTTTGTGGTCGTTTGTTTTCCGGAATTGTGATTATATTCTAATGTAATTATATACTAACAGTGGTGTCAAGTCAACATAATAGCCGTATTGTTTACAACGCCTTGGGTAAATGTTAACAATTTATTATAATTTAAATAAACGAGTGTTCAGCGTGTAATTTTTCCCTGTATTTTTCAATAAGTCCCGAGCATATACAGTCGAGACAGAGAAGGATTATTGAGGAGAAAATAAGGATTGCGCAATTCATAAAGAAGTCCTGGGGAAGTATCATAATTATTCCGTCGGTATAGGGGTTAAAGAGCCAGTTATCCTTGCCGGGGAAGAAAATCGTGTGGAAAATTGTAAATGCTCTGTCAAAATTAATTGCCACAAGACCACCTATCAGTGCAAAGAAGCCGAGGGTATATGCACCCGAGGAGAATGCGATATTCATTCCAAATGGACGCCAGAGCTGGAATACACCTATCTTTTTGAGTATCATCAATACGGCAAAGCCGACAAGCGAAATGATAAATGCGTAAAGATTAAGGTCAAACAGCACCTTGCAGTCAACAAAGTGAGATTTTCCCTCCTCGCTGTAAGGAAACGCACCTGTACCAAACTCGTTTCCGGGAATCGTAAGGTAGTCCATAAGCTCGTCGAAGGCATCCTTTATCGTATCGTAATCTGCGCCCGAGTATTCTTCAATATTCAGCGTGTCTATCTGTATGTAGTAGAAGGGTCGGAAGTAGATCGGCAGACCGATGGAGAAGGTTATTATCAGTATAGCAATAAAGAAGCCGAGCAGGCCTGTTAAAATTTTGTTTTTCATTGTATTATCCCCTTTTTGTTAATCCAAATATTCAATATAAGTATCTATCAGCGCCTCAACGGCAGCACGCTGACGTGGCGTGAGATTTTCAAGCTTTCTTGCCATTCGCTTGTCACCGTATACATTTCCTGTAGAAACTGTGTCACGGAGAAGATAGTCGGCTGAAACATCAAGCACCTCAACCAATCTGATAAACAGATCAAGGCTGGGTGTTTTTACTCCACGCTCGATCTCGCCCATATAATAAAGTGTTACGTCAACTCTTTCAGCCAAAGCCTCTTGAGTTAAATTGAGTTTTTTTCTGGCAGCCTTTATTCTGTCGCCGATCATTAGCTTGTCCACTTTATCCCTCCTATGCTATAAGCCAATATTATGTACTATAATTATACTATTTTATTATTTTTAGTTGAATTGGCTAAAAGTATGTAATATTAGCGAAAAGCCAATAAAAACAGCAGAGGATATAAGAAATCCTCTGCTTAACACTTTATATTAATTTTGAATATAAAAAGGGGATAGCTTCAATTGAGGCATAACCGAACAAAAAAGGTAGAGGTACTTTTAAGCAGCGCCTCTACCTTCAATTTTTATTCAAAAGAGAAAATCTAAGGTTGAAAACCTACGGTTTTCTCCTTTCTTATATTGCTAAATGAGAAGAAACTTAAACTCCCGAATATGCAGCACAGCCACAGTCGATGGGAAGTACAACGCCTGTGATAGCAGATGCAGCTCTGTCGTCTGTGAGGAAGAAGAGACCACCGAGAAGCTCCTCGGAGTCAACGAAGCGACCCATAGGAGTGCCGTTCAGGATCTTCGCGCTTCTTGCCGTGGGAGTGCCGTCCTCGTTAAAGAGGAGAGCTCTGTTTTGGTTTGAAACAAGGAAGCCGGGAGCAATCGCGTTGCAACGGATACCCGTTCCTGCAAAGTGGGTTGCAAGCCACTGAGTGAAATTGGAGATACCTGCCTTTGCAGCAGAGTATGCAGGGATCTTGGTAAGGGGAATGTATGCGTTCATCGAGGAGATGTTAAGGATGTTACCGCACTTTCTTTCTACCATGTCCTTTGCAAAGGTCTGGGTGGGAAGAAGAGTACCCTGGAAGTTGAGCTTGAATACGAAGTCAACTCCGTTAGGATCGAGATCGAAGAAGGACTTGCCACCCTCCTTAGCCTCGTGCTGATACTCGTTATCTGTGGTTGCTCTGGGGTTGTTACCACCTGCACCGTTGATAAGAATGTCGCAGGGACCGAGGTCACGAAGAACTGCCTGGTGTACCTCCTCAAGAGCTACGGGATCAAGCACGTTTGCCTTATAGCCGATACAAACGAAGCCCTCTGCTGTAAGCTCCTCAGCAAGCTTCTTTACAGCCTCCTCGTTAAGATCAAGAGCAGCAACCTTTGCACCTGCCTGAGCATATGCGCGAGCCATATCGCCGCAAAGAACGCCACCTGCACCGGTAACAACTACTACCTTACCGGAAAAATCTACGTTAAGGGGAAGATTAATCATTTCTCTATACCTCCGGAATTAATTATCAAGTTTGTCAAGCATATCCCATACACCAAGCATATACATAATGCCGAGCGCTCTGTCATACAGACCGTAGCCGGGACGAACGTTTCCGGGCTTCTCATCCCAGAGATGTCTGCCGTGGTCGGGACGGATATATCCCTTGTAGCCACAGTCGTGATATGCCTTAAGAATGTCAAGAATACCTGTATCACCGTCACAGTCTCTGTGGCTCGCCTCGGAGAAGTCACCGTTGTCAAAGTGCTTAACGTTTCTGATGTGAGCAAATGCGATTCTGTCGCAGTGCTTTCTGACGATTTCGGCAACGTTGTTCTCGGGATTTGCGTTAAGAGAGCCGGAGCAAAGGGTGAGGCAGTTGTAGGGATCGTCAACCATGGAGAGGAATCTGTCGATGCTGGGACCGTCGATAAGAAGACGGGGAAGACCGAAGATATCCCATGGCGGATCGTCCATATGAATAGCCATCTTGATGTCGCACTCACGGCAGGTAGGCATAATTGCCTCAAGGAAGTATTTGAGGTTTGCCCACAGCTTCTCGTGGTCAACGCCTGCATAATCCTTGAAGAGCTGGTCAAGCTTTGCCATTCTCTCAGGCTCCCAGCCGGGGAAGGACATGTTATACTTTTCGGTGAAATCGAGGATGTACTTCGCCATAGCGTTGTAGTCATCCTGGATCATACCCTTCTCATAGAAGAGGGCGGTAGAGCCATCGCCTACGGGATGGAAAAGGTCGCTTCTCGTCCAGTCGAAGATGGGCATAAAGTTATAGCAGATAACCTTTACGCCGAACTTGGAGAGGTTGCGGATGGTAATCTTGTAGTTTTCGATATACTGATCGCGGGTGGGGAGGCCGATCTTGATGTCGTCGTGAACGTTAACCGACTCAACAACGTCACCGTTAAAGCCGTATTCATGGAGCTGGTCCATAACTACCTTGATTTCCTCTTCACTCCAGATCTCGCCGGGCATCTTGCTGTGAAGCGCCCATACGATTCCCTCAACACCGGGAATCTGTTTGATGTCTGACAGCTTGATACGGTCGTTACCCTCGCCGTACCAACGGAATGTCATTTGCATATTTTTCAGTCCTTTCTTATAAAATCCTTGGGATTGCTTTTCTTAAATTATTTATCCTTTTTCTTGGGTGCTTTTATGCTGCTAAGCTTCTTGTTAAGCGCAAGAAGGTCTTCCTTTGTGAACTCGGCATTCATCATTCCACCTGCCATGGTAAGCAGACGGAGAACTGTAAAGCCACCCATCATTGCCATCATATCGGGAGTTATGTCAAAGCCCATAGCCTTTTTGGGCTCGCCCTTCTTTCCACCAAGCATCTTGCCCATAAGCTTCATAAACAGCATCTTACCTCTGAAGGTGCTGATAACGTCGCTCATCTTGGAGTTAAGGGACAGATAGCCTTCCTTCTCTTCAATGTCGAACCAGTTAAGGATTACACCCTTCTCAACAAGACGGTAGTCCATATTGAAGCTGTCAACCTTTCTGATAACGCTCTCATCGGTGTACTCGCCTGCAACAGCCTTGATCTTGCTCTCGCCTACGTTCTTAACCTCAAAGTAGAAGAAGTGATCGGGTGCAGTCTTCTTGCCGACAGACTGACCGTTAACAAAGAGCTCAACCTCAGGAAGATTGGAATATACGGTGATCTTGGTTACGTCTTCAACACGGTCGATATATCTCTTCGAGCAGATGTGAAGCACAGGAGCCTCTGCAGGATCACGGAGCCATGCCTTGTAAGCGTAGAAGGAGTCCTTCTTGTACTTACGGTCCATGGTCATAAGACCCTTGTGGTTCTGTCCGTTTTCGCCACCCTCAGCTCTTGCGTCAGCGCCGAAGTCAAACATATTCCATACGTGTGTAGCCCACATATACTTTCTTGAATAGAGCTGCTTGATAAGCTCCTCGTGATAGTATGCCTGATACTCCTCGGTGTAGTCGCCCTGACGGGGATCGGAGGTGTGCCAATTAAGCGCCTCGCAGCCGTACTCGGAGCAGCCGATAGGAATGTTGGGGTGAGTGTTGTGGAACTTCTCGAACCAGGGGCCGTTCATAGAGGTATCGCCACCGTACCAGCCGAAGTAATGGTTGTAGGAGACCACGTCGGGAATCTGAAGGTAGGGGTCGTCGATCTTGCACATAGAAACTGCCGCGATGGTGGTAAGACGGGTCTTGTCCATCTCATGACAGAGATCGTTAAGTATCCTGTGATTTTCAAGAAGGTCGGGAGTAGAGCCACTGATGGTGATCTCGTTAGAGAGACCCCATACTACGATAGAGGGGTGGTTATAGTTTTGTGCTACAAGCTCCTTCATCTGAGTGATGGTGTTCTCACGGCCTGTAGGCATGTGCTTTGAGATGTAGGGGATCTCAGACCAGATAACCATACCGTACTCGTCGCAGAGATCGTAGAAATACTGATCGTGCTGATAGTGAGCAAGACGGATAGTTGTGCAGCCTACTTCATAGATAAACTCCATATCCTCCTTATGATGCGCGGGGAGAAGAGCGTTACCGAAGCCGAGTCTGTCCTGGTGACGGGATACGCCGCGAAGGGGATATTCCTCGCCGTTAAGGATAAAGCCGTTTAC
>JAFTON010000075.1 GCA_017463765.1 Clostridia bacterium
AGTCTGCAAAGACTGTTGTATGGAACGGTCCTATGGGCGTATTCGAGAATCCCGTACTTGCAAAGGGTACTATAGCAGTAGCTCAGGCTCTTGCTGACAGCGAGGCAATCACTATCGTTGGTGGTGGTGACAGTGCAGCAGCATGCGAACAGCTTGGCTATGCATCCAAGATCACTCACATCTCCACAGGTGGTGGCGCATCCTTGGAATTCCTTGAGGGTAAGGATCTTCCCGGCGTAAGTTGTTTGATGGACAAGGAATAATTTGATACGACCGTCACATTTTGGCGATATCTGTCGATTTGCTCCTAGACGTAGATAACTACGCCTGTCGTCGCAAGATCGGCAAATCTCATCCAAAATTTGACGGTCTCACATAATTTAATAATAAAAGTAGGAAAACAATATGAGAAAAACAGTAATCGCAGGCAACTGGAAAATGAATATGACGCCTGCACAGACTAAGGATTTTATCACCGAGCTTGCTCCTATGGTAGCAGGTATGGACAAGTGTGACATCGTGCTTTGCGTTCCTTACGTTGACATTGCCACTGCAGTAGAGGCTGCAAAGGGAACCAACATTAAGATTGGCGCAGAGAACGTACACTTTGCCGAGAGTGGCGCATATACCGGTGAAATCAGCGCAAAGATGCTTCTTGAGATAGGTACCGAGTACGTTGTAATCGGTCACTCCGAGCGCCGTCAGTACTTTGGCGAAACCGATGCTACGGTTAATCTTCGCACTAAGGCAGCCCTTGCAGCAGGCTTAAAGGTTATACTTTGTCTTGGTGAGGTTAAGGACGAAAGACTTAACGGAATTACCAATGAAGTTGTCAGAATGCAAACAAAACTTGACCTTTTGGACATTTCTGCAGAGGAAATGAAGAATGTTATCATCGCTTACGAGCCTGTTTGGGCGATTGGAACAGGCCTCACTGCAACTCCTGAACAGGCTGACGAGACCTGTGGCGTGATCCGTGCAGCGCTTGCTGAAATTTACGGTGATGAGGTTGCAGAGAGCACAACCATTCAGTACGGTGGTTCTATGAACGATGGCAATGCGAAGGAGCTTCTTGCTAAGGTTAACGTTGACGGTGGCCTTATTGGTGGTGCATCTCTTAAGACCGATAAGTTTACAGCTATCGTTAAGGCTGCAAACCTTTAATAAAAATAAAAAGATAAGACAGAGCCCTATAGAGAAGCTCTGTCTTTTTTTTATAGCTCTGACATAGTTAGACCGTCTGATGAAAGCTCGTAATAACCACCGTTTCCATCGGTATAGCAGTTATCGTGGGAATGGGTAAGTACTCTGCCATCACTGGTTTCATATTGGTAGTATATATGCTCGCTCTCATATCGGGGAGCTCCACCTGCATACCAAACGAATATTATCGCTGTTGCACCAAGCAGCAGGGACATACCTATGCCTATAAAAAGGCTTGCTTGGGTACAGAGAAGTGCACAGACAAATGAAATCGGTACTATCACCAGATTAAGAAGGAAATAAGTTTTTGACCTGGTAAGCGTTGCTCGAGCTATAAAAATTATCAGTAAACCTATGATGTTGGAGAGCAGGGCAAATAGAACTAAAAGGCTGCTTTGCAGTGAAGCGTTCCAGAATGTACCGTAAAGCTTTATTACAGCAAAAACACCAACTGCAAATAATCCAAGCTTTAAGAATATGTTGATTTTTAGACGTTTAAAGCAGGAAATAGCAAACAGTCCGTTTGCTGCGTTAAATAAAAGCGCATACATCAGCTCCGACCTTGCAATCATACATATTAAGCCTGCTACACCAAATACGGAATACATTACGGCAAGTATTGCAGCTCGTTTAAAATTAGTTACCATTGTTTTCAGCCTTGTTAATCTTCTTTAAAGCTCCAATACACGAGAAAATCGTAAGAAGATGGCCAAACGACTTTATCGCAAGGTTGATAGGACCAAAAGCGAGAGATACTATGCCGCTAATTAATATGCCCTTAAAGGTACCGCCCGTAGGTGAGTTACTAACTGTGAAGGTCGATCCGTGATCACGGATTTTGAAAGTATTTGCTCCTTCGATAGCACCTTCCTTTGCACCCTGGATAATCGACTTGAGAAATTCAAGGGGCATTGCAAGCATAGTACAGAATCCCCAAAGTATCCAGCCCACTGCCTTCATAATAAAATCGGGATCGTTTGCAAGGCTACGGAAGAGCAAAAAACCTACAAACCACAGCACGACGCTTACAGCAAGACAAATGATTTTAAAGGTCATAAATGCGGTTATTTTCGTTTTTTGATTCATAAAAATACTCCTTTCTATAAAATACAACATTATTATACACCTATAGACGATAAAAGTCAACCCATAGATGATTAATTTTTTTATCTATGGGCGATATAATTATTTCAAATGAAATGAGAATATAAATCTATGTGTTATGATAAGCTGCTTAAAGAAATGGGTGCAAGAATAAATGCAAGAAGACGAGAATTAAAAATGACACAGGAGACTCTCGCTGAAAAAATGGATGTCTCTGTTCAGATGATATCAAATCTTGAGTTAGGCAAAAAGGCGATAAGACCTGAAAACATTATTAAATTATGTGAAGCAATATCTGTCAGCTCGGACTATATTTTGATGGGAAAGCATCCTCTGGGGGATATAGGCGTTACTATTGATGGATACAACAAATTAACCCCCGATCAACAGAAGTTAATTAATAAAATAATTGAGGAAATTATAAGAAAATAAATTTGCATAATTGCTTGCTTTTAGCATAAGAATTCATTAGAAACCGAGATTGTTATTTTAATAATTGATTATAGTGAAAAAAATATAAAAAAAATAAAGAGAACTATTGATTTTTTTATAATTATTTGTTATAATTAACATGTATAATAACATTTGTGTGCAAAATTCGACATTTTTGTAGAAGAGAGGTATTGATTTATGAGCGATTTCCTCGGTATGTTTGACAGCGAAAAGAAGGAACAGCTCGCAGCACTTCGTGAGGTTCTCGAGGCCGATAAGAAGCGTGTTGCCGATGAGCTTACTTATTATAAGTCTGTCGCCAAGGATATTAAGAAGGCTAAGAAGCGTGTAGAGTCTGCTCAGGCTGCTTATGATAAGCGTGAGTCTGAGAAAAATGCAAGCAAGCTTCAGGACGCTACCGACGAGCTTTCGGCTGCAATCGGTTCGTTCCAGGAGAGCGAGGGTCAGATCAGACTCCTGCTTGACACTGTACAGGCTGATTACTCTAATATTGCCGATATGTATCGTGGCAGAAAGTCCTCTAAGATTATGGAGGCATTTGAAAAATACAGTGGATCGGTTTTATCTCGTATAATTGATATCCAGACATATGCAGAAACGGACGGTCTTGAGTCCGAAGAAGAGGAGGAAAACGTTATGCCCATTCCCGAAATTCCCGTAGCAACAGGTACACCCAATCCCGCAGCACCCCAGCCTGCAGCACCTGCAGCTCCTGCTGCACAGCCTGCGCCTGCGTACGCGCACCCAGGTACTCCTTATCAGTACCCTCAGTACATTCCCGTACCTATGCCTATGCCTTACTCTTATCCCCCTCAGCAGCCTGCTCCCGAGGCAGCAAATCCTGCTCCCCAGGCTGCACCTAATATTGCTCCCGTTTCTATCGATGTTTCTCCTATGCTTGAGAAGGCTCTTGAGGCAACCATGCAGAAGTTCGTTGCTGCCTTTGATAAGAGAATAGAGAAGTTTGTAAACGAGCATCCTGTAAATATTCCTGTTTCTGCACCTGCAGGCGTCTCCTATGGATCCGGTGAGGTTGCAGCTCTTGAGGGCGCAGTTCTCGAGGATGAGCAGGCACTTCTTGATAAGCTTACTGCTATGGTTGATACTCTTAAGAATCTTACCGAGGCTATGAATCAGCTTAGCGCAGCATGTGCTGAGATTTCTGCTAAGCAGAGCGCAGCTATTGATATGCAGAAGCAGACCAATGATATGCAGCGTCAGACTCTCCGTGAGCAGAAGGGTGTTCAGGTTGGTCAGAGAGTTGTTAATCAGGATCAGGCTGCTATCACTCAGGAGCAGACCACTCTTCAGGATCAGCAGAAGGCTCTTCTCGAAAGCCAGCAGGCTCTCGTTGAAGGACAGAAGGCAATGGAAGAGGCACAGCGTCTCGTGGCTGAGAATCAGGCAGCAATTGACGAGGCTGTTAAGACTGCTCTTGCTACTCAGAAGGACGTTATCTCTGCACAGCAGGCTATTAATGCAAGCAATGCTAAGACTCTTGACGTTCAGAACGACGTTGCTGAGAAGCAGAGTGCAACCCTTGCTCTTCAGAAAGAGGCTCTCGCAGCACAGAGACAGATGCTCCGTGACCAGAAGGCTATGGTTGAGAAGCAGAAGGCTCTTGGTGGCGATGCTCCCAAGAAGAAGGCTAAGGCTGAAGATACCGACGCCAACGCTGAAGAAGACGCATAATATACATATAATAATTAAGGGGACGGCGTAGAGTTTTTCTGCCGTCCCCTGTGTTTTTTAATGATATTAAACGTATTGCCTGAGTGAAAAAAAGAGGCTGTCATAAATAACAGCCTCTAAATGATTGCAGATTAAAAAACTACTGCGTCCGAATCGGAGCTTTCGTCATGTGTTGCAGCAACTAACTGAACGTGGTAGGCATCAATCACTGCCTCCTCGAGGGCTGCTCTGAACTCTGCGTTGATAGGATGTACGATATCGCGGTAGCTTCCGTCAGGATTCTTTCTGGAGGGCATAACGATAAAGTATCTCTCTCTTGCGTAAATTACCTTGATGTCATGAACTGCGAGGCAGTCGTCAAAGGTTACAGAAGCGATTGCTTTCATAGGGCCTTCGTCAAAAAACTTCCTGATTTTGATGTCTGTTACCTGCATAAACTAAAAATTCCTTCCTGTGTTGTAAACTTTTTTTCTCGTTAGAATAGAATGATTTATGGTAATATTATACATAAATATTGTTAATAATATTCATCAAAAAAATGATTATTTTTTGAACGAATTGTAATATTTTTTATAACTTTTACCGTTTCTTAGCTGTTTTTCGCGAAAAAAGTAAAATGGAGTGAAATTTTGTAATGGGTAATCGAGAGCATAATTATTCGTCTATATCATACGACGCAATTCGCGCTTTATCTGTTGATAGGAGCGCGCATGTTCATTTTGTTGGAATCGGTGGGGTTTCTATGTACTCTCTTGCCGTACTCACTCTGTCATATGGAGCAACTGTGAGTGGCAGCGATAGGGTTGAAAGCGATCGCACTCGTGATCTTATGCTTCGTGGAGTGCAAGTTTTCATTGCTCACACGGAGGGGAACGTAGGGGATGCAGACTTGGTCGTTTATTCACATGCTATCTCACAGGATAATCCGGAGCTCTGCGAGGCGAGACGGCTTAACATTCCGTTGGTTTCACGCGCTCAATATCTCGGCGCAATAATGCTTGGATATAGCAGCCGTATCGGTGTCTCGGGCTCTCACGGGAAAAGCACTACCGTCGCCATGCTGGATAGTATTTTTTCATATATTCCCACTCCTCCTACAGTTCTCTCCGGGGCTGATCTGACTATCGGCTCTCCTCTGAGAATCGGCTCCCATGACGTTTTGATCTATGAGGCATGCGAGTATAAGGATTCGTTCCTTCGCTTTTCGCCAACCATATCGGTAGCACTTAATCTTGAGCTTGATCACACCGATTATTTTGAGGATATTGATGCACTGAAATGCTCCTTTTGTAATGCTCTTGAAAGGGCAGGGAGATTTGCTTTGGTAAACGGCGATGATGAAAACCTTTCATCTATAATTAAGAAAATAAAGTCCCCTGTTATCAGCTTTGGCAGCAGAGAGGGAAATGATTATCGCTATTCGGTAACAAGTTTTCGACAGGTTGGATTTGAGTTTGAGATTTCAAGATTCGGCAGTGTAATCGGCAACTTTGAAATAAACGTTCCGGGCGTATTTAACGTGGCTAATGCTACGGCTGCAATCATAGTTGCTCTTGAGTACGGTATAGATCGGGATATTATTTTTGAGGCACTCCGAACTTACCGTGGTATTACGGGTAGACTTGAATATATCGGTTCTCGCTACGGCAGACGAGTGTTCTATGATTATGCCCATCACCCGACAGAGATTCTTGCATCAGTAAATGCATTGAAGCAACAGGTAAACGAGCCTCTTACCGTAGTTTTTATGCCGCATACCTTCTCCCGTACAAAAGCACTGTGGAACGAGTTCTGTGGGGCGCTCTCTCAGGCAGATCATCTTATAATTACCGACATTTATCCTGCAAGAGAAAAGCCTATATCGGGCGTTACGTCACAGCGTCTGGCAGATACGATAGGCAACAGCGCTATCTATTGTCCCGAAGAAAGTATAATCGAGAAAATCGACAGCTCTACAAGTGGTAGTATAGTGCTTATGGGAGCCGGAGATTTTGAAAGTATTAAAAAGGAAATATTAAAAACATAGGAGCTATTATGAAAAAACAAGCCATTCTCGTAAGTTCCTGCCTGCTTGGTGTTTGTTGCCGTTATGACGGTGCAAGCAAGCCAAATGGGGATGTTATTAAGTTAAGAGAAAAATATGTCCTTATTCCGATCTGCCCGGAGGTTGACGGTGGACTTCCCACGCCAAGAACTCCAAGTGAGAGGGTAGGGGATAGGGTGCTTATGCGTGACGGCACCGACGTGACGGTTAATTATCAAAACGGTGCTGAAATGGCGCTTGAGCGCGCAAGGAGCTTTGGTTGCACTGCAGCTGTATTGAAGGCGCGCAGTCCGTCCTGTGGCAAAGGCGTGATTTATGACGGCAGCTTCAGTGGCAGGCTTACCGATCGTGACGGAGTCGCAGCAGAGCTTCTCAGAAGTAACGGTATAGAAGTTTACACCGAGGAAGAAATCCATATTTTGCTTGAAAAATAACTTGACAAACCACGGCGTTTGAAGTAAAATAATTACAGAAAAAAACGAAAGGAGACCGATATGTCGGACGGACAAAGTAGCTATCACCCGTGTAGCTTAAGAATTACATATAAGTCTGATGCTTGCCGTGTCGGTCGCTTCTGTTAACAGCGTCCAATCAGCCATCAGGCTGAAAGGAGACGTAAAATGGAAGAAAAGAATATCAATATAGGTCTTTTTGACGAGGATGAGATTATTACCCCGGAAAGACTTTCCCAATTACTTGTAGATAAGAAATATGCAGAAGTAAAGCTTCATGTGCAGGACCTGCCTGCTCCCGACCTTGCCGAGCTCTTTTCTGAGCTTGACGAAAGGTATCACAGCCTTCTGTTCAGACTGCTGTCAAAGGAGCTTGCTGCCGAAACCTTCGTTGAGATGGATTCGGACTTACAGCATGCATTGATAACACGCTTTACCGACCGTGAGCTTTCGGACATTCTTGACGAGCTATATATCGACGATACGGTTGATATTATCGAGGAGATGCCTGCAAACGTTGTTAAACGTATTCTCAAGAACTCCGACAGCGAGGACAGAGCAATCATTAACCGTATATTAAGATATCCCAAGGATTCTGCAGGTACGGTTATGACAACAGAGTATGTTCGCTTTACCGGAGATATGACGGTTGCCGACGCACTCCTTCATATTCGTCGCGTTGCTATTGATAAGGAAACTATATACACCTGCTACGTTACAGGTAAAGATAAAAGGCTTCTCGGCATCGTTACTGCTAAAGATTTGCTGATCTCCGACCCCGATATTCCTCTTACCGAGATTATGGACGAGAATGTTATTGCCGTTCATACTCATGATGATAAGGAGGAGGTTGCGATGAAGCTTGATAAGTACGGCTTCCTTGCAATTCCGGTTGTTGACAGTGAATCGCGACTTGTGGGTATTGTCACGGTAGACGACGCTCTTGAGGTTATTATTGAGGAGAGCGAGGAGGACTTTGCCAAGATGGCTGCGATCACCTCTGCCTCCGATACTCCATATCTTAAGACCGATGTCTTCTCTATATGGAAGTCACGTATCCCCTGGCTTCTCATACTTATGCTTTCGTCTACTCTTTCCAGCGCAATACTCGGTAGCTTTGAGTCGGCGCTTCCTGCCGTCTTAGTTCTCTTTATTCCGATGATAATGGGTACGGGAGGTAACTCGGGTGGTCAGTCCTCCGTCACGGTTACCCGTAGCATCTCGCTTGCCGAGATCGAGTTTTCCGATCTCTTTAAGGTCTTTTGGAAAGAGCTTCGCGTTGGTATTCTCTGTGCCATTACTCTCGGTGTAGCCACCTTTGCTAAGGTTATGTTGATTGACGGACTTCTCCTCGGTAACACGGCAGTAACTCTCTCTGTGTCACTCACGGTAGCTCTTTCGTTATCGCTTACCATAATCCTTGCCAAGATAATCGGCGCAATTCTGCCTCTTCTGGCAAAAAAAATAGGACTCGACCCTGCCGTTATGGCTTCACCTCTTATTACCACCCTCGTGGACGCCATCTCGCTTATCGTATACTTTGCAGTAGCATCTGATATTTTGAATTTATAAAAAAATGGGGCTATCTCGCGTGAGATAGCCCCAAAGCTGTTTATAAGGGTTATTTAATAGGAGAAATATGAAAACTATTCGGTTTCCACATCCGTGAGAAAAATGAACTATCATAAGAATAGAAATATACATTATTCCATTTCTTCATACTATTGGCATATGCTTCTTTTATTTCTTGTGCCTTAGATTCGGATATATCGGTTGTCCAAGTATATAAACCATCTTCGCTGGAATCTTCAAAGTTTTCATCCCCTTACTTCTTTACTATCTTATTCACAAACTCATCAATGTCGAACAATCCATAATGACGCATTGAGCCGGATGACATAATCTGACTGTATCTTCCGGTAATCATAATCTCCATCATAGAATCATAGTACTCACCTAAATTCCAACTGTTGTCATAATCATAGCGTTTCCCATCCACACCTACGTTATATAATTCCAATGCGATATAATACCGACCATCAAGATGGACGCAGGAAATCTCGTTAAGATAGTTCGGTTCGTAAGAGCTGAGGTATAC
>JAFTON010000076.1 GCA_017463765.1 Clostridia bacterium
CATATCCTCTACTACCTTAGAGAAATCTTCCGACCAGCCGTCAAATCTCTTCTTTTCGATTACGCTGTCAACGGTGGGAGCAGTTGCACTCTCGCCATAGTTTACCGTCTGGTTAGATACGGTGTTGCCGTAATAGTCAAGGAAGCTGACCTTAAAGCTCTTTATCTCCCATTTTGCAGTAAGAGTCATATCCGAGGTGATGGGCGTGCTTTCGGTAACCTTAGTATCTCCCGAATACCAGCCGAGGAAGTTATATCCCTCGCGAGTGGGTGTGGAAAGAGCGAGAGTCTTGCCGTCACCGATCTCCACGCTTTCGGTATGGCCTTCGCCTGCAACGCCACCGTCGAGACTGAAAGTAACTTCGTGCTTGATAATCATACCCTTTACCGTATCACAGGAAGCGAGCGTAAAGACAAGCATAAGTATCATAAGAGCGATACCTAAAAACTTTTTCATTTTCTTTTCTCCTTTAAATTTGTTTGTTTTTCGGTAAAAACAAAAAGTGCGCCAACCGAAGTCAGCGCACCGAAAAACGCAAACTCCAATTGTCGCCAAACAAATTCAATTTTGTATGAGTGAAAAACCACAACACCTAAAAATCGGGAGTTTCGCATTTTTACCTATGCAAAATTCGATTCTTAGGGTATGCAGAAAAAAGGTATAATATGCCCATAAAGGCAAAAAACACCCATACAAAAAAATATTGAATTCGTTTGGCAATAATATTTTAGCACAAAAGTTTGATTTTGTAAATAGTTTTTGTAAAAAAAAGCCTTCCCCTTGGGGAAGGTGGCATACGAGAACTTGTTAGAGTATGACGGATGAGGTGAATTGAGATGTTAGATAACGAATACCTCATCCGAGCGTCTCGGTTTCACCTCGGCGCCCACCTTCCCCAAGGGGAAGGCTTTGAAAAATCAAGGGTGAGGCTTTTTTATCAAAAACAGTTGACATTTCCCTTTTGTTGTGCTAAAATGATTTCATTAGACCATGTCTTATGGATACGGGCTGCGCAGAGAGCCGTTGGATGGTGAAAAACGGAGAGAACGTCCATAAGGTACCAGCTATGCATATTAAATGCAGAATGCAGAATGCAGAGTGCAGAATTGCCCTCTCACCCGACGAAGTCGGGAGCTCTCCCAAAGGGCGAGCCTACGCAAAATGCAAAACTGATTATGCTAATTAAATACAAATGAGTTAAACGCTCGGGTGGAACCGTGCAAAGTGAATGCAGAATTCAGAATGTAGAATTCAGAATTATTGTGTTTTTTGCACCCCGAAAGACAAGTCACGTCTTTCGGGGTGTTTTTATTTTACAAATTACCGAAAAGGAGATAATACAATGGCAAAAATTATTTTCGCAAGTGGCGAAATTTACGAAGGTGAGGCTGTATCGGTTTACGAGGCTGCAAAGGCTACCTTCGGAAGCGTTTCGCGTGACGTTCTCGCGGCGCTGGTAAACGGTGAGGCAAAAGAGCTTTCCACCGTTATTGACGGCGAGGCAGAGGTTAAGCTGCTTACCTTCAAGGATAAGGAAGGTGCAGAGATTTTCAGACACACGGCAGCTCACATTATGGCGCAGGCTGTTAAGCGTCTCTACCCCAACACAAAGCAGACTATCGGTCCTGCAACCGAGACAGGTTATTTCCAGGACTTTGATGCAGAGATTTCCTTCACACCCGATATTCTTAAGAATATTGAGGCAGAGATGAAGAAGATCGTTAAGGAAAATCTTATTATTGAAAGAAAGGTTCTTTCAAGAAGCGAGGCTATTGAGCTTTTCAAGAGCCTTGACGAGCCCTACAAGGTTGAGAGAATTGAGGAGCTTCCCGAGGATGCAGAGATTTCTATCTATACTCAGGGCGAGTACACCGATCTTTGTCACGGTCCTCATCTTCACTCAACCGGTGCAGTTAAGGCGTTCAAGCTGACACAGTGCACTGGCGCATACTACAAGGGTGATCAGAACAACAAGATGCTTCAGCGTGTATACGGTATAGCATTCCCCTCCAAAGATGAGCTTAACGCATACGTTCAGCAGCAGGAGGAGGCACTTAAGCGCGACCACAACAAGATCGGACGTGAGCTTGAATACTTCACCACCGTTGACGTTATCGGTCAGGGACTTCCCGTTCTTCTGCCCAAGGGTGCGAGAACCATTCAGCGTCTTCAGAGATGGATTGAGGACGAGGAGGAAAAGAGGGGCTATCTTCTTACCAAGACTCCCCTTATGGCAAAGAGAGAGCTGTATCAGATCTCGGGCCACTGGGATCATTATCTTGACGGTATGTTCGTTATGGGCGATCCTCACGATGAGACAAAGGAATGCTTTGCTCTCCGTCCCAGGACCTGCCCCTTCCAGTATCAGGTATTCCTTAACAAGAAGCG
>JAFTON010000018.1 GCA_017463765.1 Clostridia bacterium
GTTGCCATATTCCCTGCCACTCACTATGCCGTATCGGATGACAGACGAGAGGCTGCGCTGCTTGAGATAGAGCAGGAGATGATCGAGCGTGTGGAATATTTCAAATCACAGCATAAGCTTATCGAGGCACAGCGTATCGAGGAGAGGACAAGATATGATCTTGAGATGCTTCGTGAAATAGGCTTCTGCTCGGGTGTAGAGAACTATTCACGCGTTCTTTCCGGCAGACCTGCAGGCTCTACGCCTCATACACTTCTTGATTATTTTCCTGATGATTTTATCATATTTATCGACGAGAGTCACGTTACTCTCCCACAGGTCAGAGGCATGAGTGGTGGCGACTATGCGCGTAAGAAAAATCTTGTGGACTTTGGCTTCCGTCTGCCCTCTGCCTTTGACAACAGACCTCTGTTCTTCGAGGAGTTTGAGGAGAAGCTTGGGCAGATAATATTCGTCAGCGCAACTCCCGGCCCATATGAAAAGCAGGAGAGCTCCTCTGTTGCCGAGCAGCTTATACGTCCCACGGGACTGATTGATCCTAAGATTGACGTCCGTCCTATTGAGGGGCAGGTTGACGACCTTATCGGTGAAATCCGTGCTACTACCGAGAGGGGCGAGAAGGTGCTTGTAACCACTATGACTAAGAATATGGCAGAGGATCTGACAGAGTATCTTTCTACCCACGGAATTAAGGTAAAATATATTCACCACCAGGTTGAAACCATTGAGCGTATGGAGATAATCCGTGACCTGAGACTCGGTGAGTTTGATGTTCTTGTGGGAATAAATCTGCTTCGAGAGGGACTTGACATTCCGGAGGTATCTCTCGTTGCAATTCTTGATGCAGATAAGGAAGGCTTTCTTCGTAGCGAAACCTCGCTTATCCAGACGGTGGGACGTGCTGCGAGAAACGTAAACGGACACGTAATTATGTATGCCGACCGTATCACAGGCTCTATGCGTGCCGCGATCGACGAGACCGAGCGACGCCGAGCTATACAGATGAAGTATAACGAGGAGCATGGCATCACACCGGAAAGCGTTAAGAAGGCTGTTGCCGACGTTATAGAGATTGGCAGAAAGGCAAAGCCAGAGAGCGAAAAAAAGCTTACAAAGCTTCAGCGTGAGAAGATGATCGAGCAGCTTACACTTGAAATGAGGGAGGCAGCAAGAGCTCTCGAGTTTGAAAAGGCAGCCTATATCCGTGATAGGATAAAAGAGTTGAAAAACCAAAAATAAAAGGATAAATAGCAAAAAATGCAAAGAAATATTGTCATTAAAGGGGCAAAAGTTAATAATTTAAAGAATGTCTCGATTACGATACCGAGAGATAAGCTTGTTGTTCTGACGGGGCTTTCGGGTAGTGGAAAGTCATCTCTCGCCTTCGATACCCTCTATGCAGAGGGACACAGAAGGTTTGTTGAGAGCCTTTCTTCCTATGCAAGAATGTTCATCGGTCAGATGGATAAACCCGATGTTGATCTTATAGAAGGACTTTCTCCTGCAATATCCATAGATCAGAAAACCACGTCGAAAAACCCCCGTTCCACCGTGGGAACGGTAACCGAGATATATGATTATCTCCGTCTGCTTTATGCAAGGGTAGGTACGCCCCACTGTCCGGTTTGTGGTAAGGAGATTAAGCAGCAGACCCTCGACCAGATTGTCGATCGTATTTTAGCCCTCCCTGAGGGAACCAGATTTATGGTTCTTTCTCCTGTTGTAAGAGCGCAGAAGGGTATGCACGAGAAGGTGCTTGCCGATGCAAGAAAGGGTGGATTTGCAAGAGTTCGTATTGATGGAAATATGTACGATCTGTCGGAGCAGATCGACCTTGATAAAAATATAAAGCATAATATAGATATCGTTCTCGACAGACTTGTGATCAGAGGTGACATTCGTGCGCGCCTTTCGGATTCTGTTGAGTCTGCCATAAAGGTTGCTGACGGCAGAGTGGGCATACTTGTCGTTGACCGTGATGGAAATGAGGGCGAGGAGCTTGAATTCTCGCAGAAATATGCTTGCGAGGAGCACGGAATTTCATTCCCCGAGCTTGAACCCCGAATGTTCTCCTTCAACAACCCCATCGGTGCTTGTCCCGAGTGCGCAGGTATAGGAAATATGCAGCGCATTTCAGAGAAAAAGCTTATTCCTCATAAGCATCTTTCGCTTCGTGAGGGAGGTATCGCCGTAAACGGCTTCAAGAGCATGACAGAGGATTCCTGGACGGGTCCGCTTCTTGCAAAGGTGGGTGAGAGCTACGGCTTTACCCTTGATACTCCTCTCTCGGATTACTCGGTTGATGCGATGAAAGCGCTTATGTACGGAACAGGCACGAAAAGGTACAGTGTTACTCGATATTTCGGAGGAATGGGTAAGGAACAGTATACCACCTTCGAAGGAATTATTCCCATGATTGAAAAGCGTATGAGGATGCAAGGGGGCGACTATTACCAGGAGTTTGTGGAGGAGGTTGCCTGTCCGAGATGTCTTGGCAGACGTCTTTCGGATATGGTTCTTGGCGTTACCGTCGGTGGACTTAATATTGACGAAATATGCCGACTTTCCATAGATAAAATGCTTCGCTTCGTAGAGGATCTTAGCTTTGGCGAGGAGCAGACTAAAATTGCGAAAGAAATTCTGAAGGAGATCAAAGCACGCCTTACCTTCCTTATCAGCGTGGGACTCGAGTATCTTAATCTTGCCCGTACTGCAGGAACTCTCTCGGGTGGCGAGGCTCAGCGAATCAGATTGGCAACACAGATAGGCTCGGCACTCACGGGTGTTCTGTATATTCTTGATGAGCCCAGCATCGGTCTTCATCAAAGGGATAACGGCAAGCTTATCGGCACATTAAAAAGATTGCGCGATCTTGGAAACAGTGTTATCGTTGTTGAGCATGATGAGGACACCATGCGCGAGGCAGATTTTATTGTTGACGTAGGACCCGGCGCAGGCATCCACGGTGGTGAGATAGTTGTTTCCGGTACTCCCGAGGAGGTCGGAGCCTGTGAGAGCTCTATAACCGGCGCATATCTTTCGGGCAGAAAGACTATTGAGGTTCCGAAGAAACGCAGAAAGGGCAACGGCAATTTTATTCGCATTATCGGCGCTGCCGAAAATAATCTGAAAAATATCAACGTGGATATTCCTCTCGGCACCTTTACTGCTGTAACGGGCGTGTCGGGAAGTGGAAAATCCTCGCTTATCAATTCTATTCTCTACAGAACTCTCGCCCGTGATCTTAACCGTGCCATCACCTATCCCGGTAAGGTGGAGCGAGTTGAGGGTCTGGAGCATCTGGATAAGGTGATCTCAATTGACCAGAGCCCCATAGGCAGAACTCCCAGATCTAACCCTGCAACCTATACCGGTCTGTTTACCGATATCA
>JAFTON010000077.1 GCA_017463765.1 Clostridia bacterium
GGTGTTTATGCGTATTTCTACATTCTGCTTGTTATTCTGTCACTCTTTGCTACAAATGCAGACAGTATTTTTGCGGTTTCTGTGCTGAATCTTTATAATATTTTTATGGTAGTATTTGCATACGTTGGTTTTACCGTTTCGCTTGACACACTGAAGAATCGTATGAAACCTGTTACGGCAACGCTTGTGCTGATTGCGGTTCTTCTGATTTTTGCATCATTCGCAGCGCAGATTCTTGCTGCTTTTGGTGTTCTGTACAGCATTAGAAACGAAAAGCTTGCTTCGGGTTCTTCCGGCTCTAATTAATATAAATCATAAGAAAGGAAATCTCCTTATGAAAAAAGAAAAGGATAATCAGAATTTGCATATTCCTTTTGCCTCGAGGCAGGATATGATTTTATACGTTGCTCTTGGCGTGTTGAACATTGCACTCGTTGCAGTTCTTTGCGAATTCTTAACCTTTATTCCACCTGTTCTTGTCGCTCTTGTGATAGGTGCACTTTATCTTATTGAGATCGCACTGATCGGCCTACGTAGAATTGCTAAGTCCAGAATGTATCCTGCGAGGAATATTCACAGCCTTCTCGGTGAGGAGGGCAGTGTGGTATTCAAGAATTCACGTGCTCCCATTATTATTTTTGATTTACACGGCACAATTCTCTGGTACAACGATTCTATGAGAGTAGCTCTTGATTCATACAATAACTATATCGGAGAAAAGATAAGCGAAGTACTTAATATAGAGCTTCCCGTTGACGAGGAGACCGGCATTTCGAGAACCACCGTTGCAGGTAAGGAATACGGTGTAGAGGGCTTCGTAATTTCAAAAAAGAATAACGGTCTGTATATTGCGATGCTCTCCGACGTCACCGAGCTCAGCGCCCTTGAAAAAAAGTATAATGATGAGCGTGTAGCAGTCGCTTATATTGCTATTGATAACGTAGAGGACGTGCTGCAGTACGTACATGAAAAGCTTTCCGATGCTGTCGTTAGTATAGAGGATAAGCTTAAAGCATGGGCTGCATCCATGAACGGTGTTATCAAGTCCTATGATAACGACAAATATATAATGTTCTTCGATTCGATGTATCTTGACGAGTGTATTGCAAACAGATTTGAGATACTTGATCAGATCAGAGATGCCAGAGTAGGTGACGGAGTTTCCATAACCGTTTCTATTGGTGTTTCCAGAAGGAAAGGAACTCTTCTCGACCGTGAGCTTGATGCCCGTGATGCAATCGACCTTGCGCTTCAGCGTGGTGGTGACCAGGTTGTATATAAGTCAGAGGATGAAACAATATACTTCGGTGGTCGTACCAAGACTGTATATAAGCGATCAAACGTTCGTTCCCGTGCCTTTGCAAACCAGCTCACAGCTCTTATGTCGAGGGCAGACAACGTAATTATTATGGGTCATAAATACGGTGACTTTGATTCTTTCGGTGCTTCTATCGGAGTTGCCCGTCTGGCTATGCTTTGTGGCATTAAAGTGAATATTGCCGTTGACCTATTTGATAAAAACCTGCGCCCCTGTATCGAAATGATGCAGAAAACCGAGGCGTATTCTCAGGTGTTTGTTGATAACGCAGGTGGTCTTGATCTGATCGGTCCTGATACGCTTGTCGTTCTTGTAGACCATAACAGTATTCCACGTTCTCAGTTCTCTGATATTGCTTCAAAGACTGCGAGCATTGCCGTTATCGACCATCACCGTAAGAACGATCAGCCTACAAGTGCTGTTAAGATTTCTTACATCGAGCCTTCTGCATCCTCGACATGTGAGCTTGTTTCTGAGATGCTTGAGAGCGTTGTAAGCTCGCAGAACCTGCTTAAGCAGGAGGCAGACATACTTCTTTCCGGTATTCTTCTTGATACCAAGCAGTTTACAAGAAATACCGGTACCCGAACCTTCGGTGCAGCGCAGTATCTTCGTGGTGCCGGAGCAAATCCCACCGACGTATATAATCTCTTCAAGGCTGCTCCCGAGGATCTTTCGAAGGAGGCTCGTTTCCATACCTCCATTATAATGTATAAAACACATATTGCACTTGCATGCTGCGAGGGTGATACAGATGAATCATACCGTGTTATCGCCTCTAAGGCTGCTGATAAAATGCTTACACTTCGTGGTGTGGCAGCAGCCTTCACGCTTGTAAAGATCGGTGAGCAGATTCATATTTCCGGACGTTCCTCCGGCAAGGTAAACGTTCAGCTTATTCTTGAGAAGCTGCGTGGTGGTGGACACTTTGACGTGGCAGGCGCGCAGGTTGTTTCGGATTCTATTGATGAGGTTCTTGAAACGCTTAAGAAGAGCATAGACGATTATCTTGAGCATAACCCAATTTAATTAATAATAATTTGACAGGAGATATAAAATGAAAGTAATTTTACTCTGTGACGTTAAGGGACAGGGAAAGAAGGATCAGATTGTAGACGTATCCGACGGCTACGCGCGTAATTTTCTTTTCCCTCAAAAGAAGGCAGTTCCTGCCGATGCTAAGGCTACCAACGAGCTTAAAAACAAGGAGGAGGCTAAGCAGTTTAAGATTAATGAGGACAGAAAAGCAGCTCAGGCTCTTGCTGATAAAATCAATAACGTTGAGATTGAGATTGTTATGGGCCATGGTGCAGATGGCAGACTCTACGGCTCGGTAACTGCAAAAGATATTGCAGAGCAGCTTAAGGCTAAGCTTGGAATCGAGGTTGATAAGCGTAAGATTCAGCTTAAGGACAGCATCAGAGCTTATGGTAAGCATGAGGTTCAGATCAAGATTCATCCCGAGGTTTCTGCAAAGTTTATTGTTCACGTTCACGAATAATTTTCAACTTTTTTGAAAGGAAAATAACAAATGGACAACAACAGTTTAATCAGGCAGATGCCGGTCTCTATTGAGGCTGAGCAGGCACTGCTGGGAGCTATAATTGTCAGTCCTGAGGCCTTTGATAAAATCGGTGGTATTATCACTGCCGACGATTTTTACGTTGCCGAGCATCAGCATATATATACTGCACTGATTAAGATGTATAATCAGAACAGAACTATTGACGTTGTTACTCTCGTTAATACTCTCGTTGAGATAGGTGATCGTGACGAGGCAGGTGGTATTCAGTACATCACTCTGCTTGCAGAATCGGTTCCTTCGGCATCAAATGTAAAGGACTACGCTAAAATAGTAAAGGATAAGGCGACCTTACGCAGACTTATTAAGGTTTGCGATGAGATAAACGAAGATGCATACAGCGAGACCGACGTGCGTACCGTTATTGATAATGCCGAGCAGAAGATTTTTGATCTTTCACATAACAGTGCGACCAAGGAATTCAGACATATTCGCGACGTTCTTCAGAACGTATACAGAGATATAGAGCGACTTGCCGAGACAAAGGGTGCGGTAACAGGATCTAAAACAGGCTTCTCGGGTCTCGACCGAGTTCTTGTACAGATGGGTAAGGGAGATCTTATCATTGTAGGTGCACGTCCCGGTATGGGTAAAACCTCTTTTGCGCTTAATATCGCCACTAACGTTGCTAAATCGACTAATAAATCCGTTGCAATTTTCTCGCTTGAGATGTCGGGCGAGCAGCTTGTAACCCGTATTCTTTCCAGCGAGGCTATGGTTGATTCTCATAGCTTGCGTACCGGTCAGCTTGCAAACGAGGATTGGGATAATATCGCTGACGTAATTTCATCTCTTTCGGGATGCGAAATTTACATTGACGATACCTCTGCAATTACCTCTACCGAGATGAAGTCGAAGCTTAGAAGGCTTCCGAATCTGGGACTTGTCGTAATTGACTATATCGGTCTTATGCAGTCTACATCCAACAGTGATAACAGAGCACAGCAGGTAGGAGAAATTTCCCGTAACCTTAAGATTATGGCAAAGGATTTTGGAATTCCGATCATCTGTTGCGCACAGCTTAACCGAGGTACCGAATCCCGTCCGGGATCAGGTAAGCGCCCCACGCTTGCAGACCTTCGTGACTCGGGTTCTATCGAGCAGGATGCCGATATTGTTCTGTTTCTTTACAGAGACGAGTATTATAAGGATATCAGTGGTGCCGAGCCAAGCCCCGACGCTGCCGATACTGCGAACACAGCTGAGGTTATTGTTGCAAAGAACAGACACGGTTCCGTAGGCAACATAAAGATGGGCTGGGTTGGTCAGTTTACCAAGTTCCGAACGCTTGAGGATGATCATGGATCAAATTGATAGTCAATCGATTGAAAGATTTTTTGCCACGTCCGGAGCAGCTATTTATGATACTGCAGAAAAAACGGTACGAGAAGAATTAATGCAGGAGCTAATTGGTTCGGGTGTTGTTGTCGGACTCTCGGGTGGTGCAGATTCTGTATTGCTTTTATGCTTTTTGATTGAATATAGAAGGCGAATGTCGCTTGATTTCTCGATTGCAGCTTCACACGTTAATCATGGCATCAGGGGTGAAGAGGCAGATCGCGACGAAGCGTTTTGTAAAGCTCTTTGCGACTCGTTGGGAATTGAATTTATCGTTGATAGATTCTGTGTTCCCGAGATGGCAAGGCGCTCCGGCATGAGCATCGAGGAGTCGGCTCGAATTACAAGATATTCGGTTTTTAGTAAGATAATCTTTGGCAGAGATGATATTTCCTGCGTTGCAGTTGCTCATAACATGAGTGACAGCGTTGAGACCGTCCTGTTTAACATTCTTCGTGGCAGTGGGGCGAGAGGAGCATCGGGAATCAAGGCTAACCGTGATAAAATTATTCGTCCTCTCATCAGAATTTCAAAGTCGGATATTCAGGCAAGTATGGATGAGTTTGGAATTCCTTACGTCACCGATAGCACTAATCTTTCTACCGATTACACCCGTAATTTTATAAGACACGAGATTATTCCGTCTTTCAAACGAATTACGTCTGATCCGGAGAGGATGATTTCACGTTTTGCAGATAATCTTCGCTGTGACGATGATTTTATTTCCGGCTTTGTCGATAGCTTTTTTGAAAATCATCAGGTAATAAAGAACACCGATCTTCTTTCTCTTCATCAGGCAGTATATGTCAGAGTATTGAAGATTATGGCAGATAGGGCAGGAGCATCTCTTTCCTACCGTATTGCATCTGATATACGAGCACTTCTTGAAAAGGATAATTTTTCATACTCTTTGATCGGTAAAGCATGCTTTATTTGCGAAAGAGGCGAGTGCAGGGTATTAAGAGAGACGACCGAGGGGCATGATTTTTGCTTTGAGGTTAATTATGGAGTTACCGATCTTTCTCCTATGAATGCGATTTGCATTGTTTTCAAGGAAAAAGATAAAAATTCCTACCAAAATGTTTACAAAAATTCAATACAAGCAAACCTATCTTCTGCTATAATAAACGGTAGCTTGTATTTTCGCTCCAAAAAAGACGGTGATACTGTCTATTACGGAGGGATGACGCATAAGATCAAAAAGCTTTTCTCGGACGCTAAAGTTCCAAGATCAAAAAGAAAGCTTATTCCGATTCTTTGCGATGACAGTGGCGTTGTCTGGGTTCCCGGTTTCGGGGTTCGTGACGACGGTGTTCCTAAGGAACAAAGAGAGGATTTATATGTTCTGCTTGCAATCAACGCTGATGCTGATCCCGATGGCGAGGGCAGACTTTACTCGGGCTCTGAATTCAGAACATAAAATTCCTTTGTTATGATAATAATATTAATGGTTTTATTAAGAAAGGCGTGGAAGACACTTAATGAAGGCAAATTTTAAGAATATAATAATACTTTTGTTAATAATAGGTATTGTTATCGTAGGTGCATCATTCCTGATGAATAAATCTGGGAATGAGGATAAGTTCGTGTATAGCGATCTTGTCGATTTGTTTGAAAAGGATCTCGTTCGCGATTTTGTCGTTGATGAGAACGGTACAATAACGCTTAATGCATTAATTGCTACCAAAGATGAAAATGGTAATTACGTTTTCGGAGAGGACGGTAACTACGTCTTTGAGTTGGATGAAAACGGCAAACCGAAGGTAAAAGAGTATTCATATACATTAAGCTATATTGGATATGCGTTCCAGCTTGATAAGATTACCTCGATTATTGAGGGGGGCTTGGTAAACCTCGAGGAGTATGATTTTTTACCCACTCCCGAGACACCCTGGTACGTAGCATATCTTCCTTATATTATCACAGCACTTCTGTTTATCGGACTTACAATATTCCTTATGCGTCAGACCTCTGCCAACGGTGGCGCAGGAAAGATGGGTGGCTTTGCGAAGTCCAAGGCGAAAGTTGTGACCGGTGATAAGAACGCAGTTAAGTTTGCTGACGTTGCAGGCGCAGATGAGGAAAAGGCAGAGCTTGAGGAGGTTGTAGAATTCCTTAAAGCACCCGAGAAGTTTGTTAAGCTCGGTGCGAGAATTCCCCGTGGCGTGCTTCTTGTAGGCCCTCCCGGTACTGGTAAGACCCTTCTTGCCAAGGCTGTTGCAGGAGAGGCAGGCGTACCCTTCTTCTCGATTTCGGGTTCCGATTTTGTTGAGATGTACGTTGGTGTCGGAGCATCCCGTGTAAGAGATCTTTTTGAGAGTGCGAGAAAGACTCCTGCGAGTATCATATTTATTGATGAGATTGATGCAGTTGGTCGTCACAGAGGCGCAGGTCTTGGTGGTGGTCACGATGAGAGAGAGCAGACTCTTAACCAGCTCCTTGTTGAGATGGATGGATTTGGCACAAATTCCGGTGTAATCGTTATTGCAGCGACAAACCGTCCCGACATACTTGATCCGGCACTTCTTCGTCCCGGACGTTTTGACAGACAGATTACAGTAAATTATCCCGATATGAAGGGTAGAGAAGAGATTCTTAAGGTTCACTGCCGTAACAAGCCTCTTGAGGAAACGGTTGATCTTAAGAAGATTGCTCAGACAACTATCGGATTTACAGGTGCAGAGCTTGCAAACCTAATGAACGAGGCTGCACTTCGAGCAGCTAAAAAGAACAAGGCTCTTATCGGTATGGTGGATATCGAGGAATCCTATATGAAGCTTCTCCTCGGTCCTCAGAAGAAGACTAAGGTAAGAACCGAGGCTGACAACAAGCTTTGTGCTTATCACGAGGCAGGTCACGCTGTGGCATCTTACTATTGTGAGCATACCGACCCCATCAAGCACATCACAATTATCCCCGCTGGTAATGCAGGCGGCGTAACCGTTAGTGTTCCCACTGAGGATAGAATGGGTATGACCAAGGGCGAGATGCTTGATGATATCGTATACGGAATGGGTGGCCGTGTTGCCGAGCAGCTTGTTCTCGATGACATTTCCACAGGTGCATCCGGCGATATTCAGCAGGCGACAAGCCGTGCAAGAGCAATGGTTACTAAGTACGGTATGAGTGATCTTCTCGGTCCCGTGCTTTACGGTAACTCTCACGGATCAGATGAAGTATTCCTCGGCAGAGATTTCTCTTCCTCTCCCGATTATTCCGGCAAGACCGCTGCTCTTATTGATGAGGAGGTAAGAAGAATTATCACCGAGTGCTATAAGCGTTGCGAGAGTATCCTTACCGAGCATATTGATAAGCTTCATTTCGTAGCCGAGTTCCTTCTTAAGAACGAGTCTATGGATGAGGAGCAGTTCAGAGCAGCGATGGAAATGGATAATCCTACAATTGAATCTATAGAGGATATCGCCTTCCGTAAGAAGCAGAAGAGCGAGGAGGAAAACGATATCGCTCATGAGAATAATCGTAAGGCTGAGGAGGAAGAACGCCTTCGCCGCGAGGAGCTTGCTAAGAAGATGTCCAGTGGTGAGGATCTTACCGAGGATGATCTTGCAGATATCTTTGGTAAACGTCATACTGCCGGCGCAGATTCAGACAAGGATGACGATTCGGATTCAAACGGTAAATAAAAAATGGGATGCATAATTTGAGCATAACCGCATAACCTAAAAAAAGGCAGGGGCGCAAAAAGTGCCTCTGCCTTAAATAATATAAGCATCGGAAGAAATAAATCAAAAACCTTCAGTATTCTTCTTTTTACTTTTTTATCACAAAAAAATAAAACTGCCGTAAATTTTACGGCAGTTTTTTGATATACTTAGATGCTGTGAATTCCGTTCTTTGCATCTGCCTTGTCATCGAGGTTATACTTCTGCTGCTTTCTCCAATCGAAGAATTTAATAGCAACCTGCTCGAAGAGGGCGAGAGAAAGAAGGTCCTCATCCTGCTCGCTGTAAGGAGCAACCCTCTGACGCAGATCATCTATCTCGGGTGCAATCTTATCAGCAGGTCTGTAATTGATAATATCCTCGTCACCGATAATTTTTCTTCTGAAATCATCTGCAATAGGAGCAGGGCATTTTCCGTATTCACCACGAATAAGCGCCTTGAACTCTTTTGTAACACGGGAATATCTGCCCTCTCCTGCAAAGAGAACGTTGTTTACAGCCTGAGTGCCAACGATCTGGGAGGTGGGAGTAACCAGGGGAGGATATCCTGCATCAGCTCTGACGTGTGCAACCTCCTCAAGAACTGCATTAAGCTTATCCGACTTACCTGCCATTTTAAGCTGGCTTATAAGGTTGGAGAGCATACCACCGGGAACCTGGTAACGAAGTGCGTTAACGTCAACCTTAAGCACCTTTGTATCAATAAGACCGTTTGCAAGATATTCCTCACGGATTTTGTTGAAATGCTGTGCAATAACGTCAAGCTTTGCAAGATCAAGACCTGTATCGTAGGGTGTACCCTGAAGCGTTGCAACAAGCGACTCTGTGGGGGTATGTGATGTACCCATCGCAAGAGGAGAAATTGCAGTATCAACTCCGTCAACACCAGCTTCAATCGCTTTGAGAAGAGTCATTGAACCAAGACCGGCAGTATAGTGTGTATGAAGATGAACGGGAATAGATACGCTGTTTTTGATAGTCTTAACGAGCTGATATGCTTCATAAGGCTTAAGCAGACCCGACATATCCTTGATACAGATAGAGTTTGCTCCCATTTCTGCAAGCTGTTTTGCATAAGATGCAAAGCCTTCGTTGGTGTGGAAGGGAGATGTGGTATAGGAAATAGCTGCCTGAACGTGCCCCTTTTCTCTTATCGCTGCCTTGATAGCTGTTTCAAGATTTCTGGCATCATTAAGCGCATCAAAAATTCGGATAATATCAATACCGTTTGCAATTGATTTCTGAACAAATTACTCTACACCGTCGTCTGCGTAATGACGGTAGCCGAGAATGTTTTGTCCACGGAAGAGCATCTGAAGCTTTGTGTTTTTAACGTGATCCTTTATAGTGCGCAGTCTGACCCAGGGATCTTCGTGAAGGAAACGAAGGCAGGCATCAAAGGTTGCGCCACCCCAAACCTCAAGGGAATGATAACCTACTTTATCAAGATCTTCAAGAATAGGAAGCATCTCTGCTGTCGTCATACGGGTTGCAGCAAGAGACTGGTGTGCGTCACGAAGGACGGTTTCTGTTATTAAAACTTTTGACATGGTTTATTTGTCCTTTCTAAGTTTTCTCAGCTTATCTGAAGAAGCTGAGGAATACACCTGCCGCAACGGCAGAACCGATAACGCCTGCAACGTTGGGACCCATTGCGTGCATGAGCAGGAAGTTAGATGAGTCGTATTTACGACCAACGTCCTGGGCAACTCTTGCAGCCATAGGAACGGCAGAAACACCGGCAGCGCCAATGAGGGGGTTGATCTTTCCACCCGTAAGCTTGCACATAATCTTTCCTGTAATAAGACCACCACAGGTTGAAATCATGAATGCAAGTAAACCGAGAGCTATGATGAAGAGTGTTTCTATTCTTAGGAAGTTGGCTGCGTTCGCAGTAGCACCAACAGAAACGCCGAGGAAGATTGTAACGATGTTAATAAGCTCGTTTTGCGCCGTCTTGGAAAGTCTGTCTGCAACACCCGAAACGTTAAGCAGGTTTCCGAGCATAAGGAAGCCAACGAGTGGAGCAGCATCGGGAACGATAAGACAAACAATTCCTGTAACAAGGATGGGGAAGAGTATCTTCTCTGTCTTGGAAACGGTACGGAGATTCGTCATCTTGATCGTTCTCTCTTTCTCGGTTGTAAGCAGCTTCATTACAGGAGGCTGAATCATAGGAATTAAAGCCATGTAGGAATAGGCTGCGATTGCAATCGCACCGAGCAGATGTGGAGCGAGCTCCTTTGTAACAAGAATTGCAGTAGGGCCGTCTGCACCACCTATAATTCCGATCGCACCTGCCTCCATAGGCGAGAAGCCGAGGAAAAGAGCGAGCGCGAAAGCAGCAAAAACTCCACACTGAGCGCCTGCGCCCATAAGAAGTGACTTGGGATTTGCGATAAGAGGCGAGAAGTCAGTCATAGCACCAACGCCCATAAAGATGAGAGAAGGATAAATACCCAGCTTGACACCTAAGTAAAGAATATCGATAAGACCACCGTGATTGATTACTTCCTTAATTACAGTAAGCATCTCGATATGTATAACGCCTTCTGCATCAAGATATGCACCACTTACGTAGGTCTTAAAGGCCTCCTGAATATATGCTGCATCAACGTTGTAGCCAAGAGATCTGATGGCATCAACCGCATAGTCAATATTTACGCTGAAGGAGTCCTCTGTTAAAGTATAAAATGATTCATACTGTAAAAAGTTTGAAACAAAGCTTTCAACCTGGAAAGCAAGAGTACCGGTAAATTCACCGTTTTCAACTGTAAAATAATAATCGTCAAAGAAGTATTCCAGGTGAATGAGCTCTGCACCCGGAAGATTGGCAAGCAGCATACCGAACGCAATCGGCATCAGAAGCAGTGGCTCGAACTTTTTCGCAATAGCGAGATAAAACAGAACGCCGACAATGACGTACATTATCAGATATTGCGCAAGAGTCTGCCACCACGGCATGCCGGACTCGCCGGAAAACATCTTGGCTATTCCGGTTGAGCTCAGGAAATTAGAGATAGCATCTAACATTTATTAATACCTGTTCCTTAATAGATTAGTTAAGAGATACGATAATGTCGTTTGTAGCTACGGTTGCACCCTTCTGTGCATTAATAGAAACAACAACGCCATCGCAGGGAGCAGGGATATCGTTCTCCATCTTCATTGCCTCAAGCACGCAGATAATGTCACCCTTCTTTACAGCCTGACCTACAGAAACCTTCATATCAAGGATAGTTCCGGGCATGGGAGCAACAACCTTTGTTCCTCCGGCCACAGAGCTTGCGCTGCTGTTAGCAGAGGGCTTAGGCTTGGACTCGGAAGCTACAGGAGCAGTGTAGGTGGGTATACGAGCAGAACTGCTGTCAACCTCTTCAACAATTACCTCATAGGTTGTTCCGTTTACAGTGATATTATATTTTTTCATTTCAGTTTTTTCCTTCCATTAAAATCTATTTTTTATGAATTAAACCCTTTTAAATGATACGACACGGAATTTCATTCCTGAGTTCTCACTCTCAGCCATAGCAATGGCTGCTGCAATTACTGCAACAATCTCGCCGTCGTTAACAGTTGTTTCCTCTACCTTTTTTTCCGGAATAACAACTATCGGTGCAAGTTTATTCTTTTCAGCCTTTCTCTTTGGCAAATCGTGAAATACAAGCTTGAATACTGTAAGGAAAAGCCAGAGTATACACAACACGGCGAATACTGCAGCTATTCCAATAAGCAGCATTGATCCACCAAAGATAAGAGCTTCACCAAGCTGGGAAAACTCAAAGTTTGAGAAATCAACTATGGGTTTTGAGAAATCAAAATCAAACATAAATATCCTCCTATCAGAGGGGAAGAACCTTACGGCGAGCAATTGCCGAGGCATCTCCCTTTGCGCTGAGCATAAGAAGAGCAGAACAGATTCTTGCTCTCATCTCATTTATACTGATAATATCATCAATCTCGCCACTGGAAGCTGCGTTAGCAGGAGAAGATACGCTCTGCTTCCATTCTGCAACAAGCTCCTCGCGTGTTTTTTCCTCGGTAATATACTTATCCCAGGCAAATGCAACGCCACTTGCTGCGCTAAGTGCTCCGATCTCAGAGCTCTCGGTAGCATAAACAAGGTCTGCGCCAAGCGATTTGGAACCGAGGAGAACGAAGGCTGCACCGATTGCATGACCGTGAATAACGGTAATCTTAGGACAGGTAGAGGCAGCGTATGCCATAGCAAGCTTAGCAAGCTCGGGAGCAAAGAGCTCCTCATTCTTCTTATTAATAGCAAGTCCGAGAGAATCAACAATCGTTACAACAGGGAGAGAGAAGCTGTCACAGAAGGAAACGAATTTCGCAATCTTTCTTGCAGAGGATACGTCTATTCTGCCCTCGTTATTTTCATATGAAGTAGCAACAACTCCACATCTTACGCCACCGATGGTAGTGAGTGCCGTGGTAGCTGCCGGAGCATAGTCGTGACCGAGCTCAAAGAACATACTGTTATCTGCTATAACCGAAATAATTGCAAGCGCATTTCCGCCAAAATCAAGATTGCCAAGCTTCCTGTTAAGGTTGTCAGTGTAAATCTCAACGCACTGAACGCCAACGGATGAGTTGGAGGGGAGAAGTGACAGAAGTCCGATAATATATCCTGCGCACTGTTCCTCGCTACCTGTGAATGCGACAATGGCATTCTGAGCATCCTTTTCACCGGTAAGGGCAGGGGAGCTGACGTAAAGTGAAGCATCATCCTTCTTTACAACAATATCAAACATAGATGCAATAGCAGCGCAAGTGCCGATACAGTTGCCTGCGATATATGCTATCTGAGGAATAACACCGGATGCACGGGTTACCGCCGACATAATTCTACCGTATGCTGCAAGACCTGCAGTTCCTTCAATGATATCGGTACCGTTAGAATTGAATATGCCGATTATAGGAGCACCGTTGTTGATTGCCATAGTATAAAGGTCGGTGATCTTCTTTGCATGACGGTCATCAATTGCACCACCCATTCTGGAGGCATCTTCAATAAATGCGAACACAAGCTTTCCATCGATAGCACCGTATCCACAGATTACACCTTCGAATTCATTGGTCTTTTCGGTAGCAATAAAGTCGGAAAAGCCACGCTTGGTATATGCACTGACTTCGACAAATGTATCGGGGTCGAAGAGCATAGCTATCTGCGCTCTCGCCTCCTGGCTCTCGCCGGCACGAAGTGACTCGCGCAGCTCTGCAGCGCTTGGAAGACTGCAAAAGTTAGGTTTATTGTATTTGTTCAAAGCGAATTCTCGATTTGCCATTTGAGCAAATCTCTCCTTCCTAAAAATTACAATATTGAC
>JAFTON010000078.1 GCA_017463765.1 Clostridia bacterium
CATAAGGCCTTTTTCACCGGTTGCGGGGTCACGGGTAAAGGCAACACCGGTACCACAATCGTCACCCATATTACCGAATGCCATCATCTGAACGTTAACAGCAGTACCCCAGGACTAAGGGATATCGTTGTCACGACGGTAAACGTTTGCACGGGGGTTATCCCAAGAACGGAATACTGCCTTAACAGCACCGATAAGCTGCTCCTTGGGATCGGTGGGGAAGTCAGAGCCGATCTTAGCCTTGTACTCAGCCTTGAACTGATTAGCAAGCTCCTTAAGATCCTCAGCGGTAAGCTCAACGTCAAGCTTAACGCCCTTTTCTTCCTTCATCTTATCGATAAGTTCCTCGAAGTACTTCTTTCCAACTTCCATAACAACGTCGGAGTACATCTGGATAAATCTTCTATAGCAGTCATAAGCCCAACGGGGATTGCCGGACTTCTTAGCCATAACCTCAACAACCTCTTCGTTAAGACCGAGGTTAAGGATGGTATCCATCATACCGGGCATGGATGCACGTGCACCGGAACGAACAGAAACGAGAAGGGGATTTTCAAGGTCACCGAACTTCTTGCCGGTAACACCCTCCATCTTTACAATGTATTCCATGATTTCAGCCATGATCTCATCATTGATCTGACGGCCATCCTCATAGTACTGAGTGCAGGCTTCGGTAGAGATAGTGAAGCCCTGGGGAACAGGAAGACCAATGTTGGTCATCTCTGCAAGGTTAGCGCCCTTACCACCAAGGATCTCACGCATGGTTGCGTTACCCTCGGAGAAGAGATAACAATACTTCTTTGCCATTTTGAGTTTCCTCCAATTTATAAATATTTTTTTGTAAACAATTTTATGTGGTGACAGGGACATGCCCCGACCACCATAACCACTGCATTATAACATATTAATTTTAAAATTTCTATAAGAAAAAGAAAAAAAATATAGAAAACGAAAAAATTTACAATTTGTTAACAATTTACAAGGAATATTTACATCTATTTTTCATATACACTTGCTTTTTTCTTCCTATTAGGATATAATATAAACACGAATTGCTTATAAAAACTTAAGTCAGGAGATCCAAATGGAATCTTTAAACAAGAAATACGGTTTATTTACTGCTATCTGTATGGTAGTAGGCATCGTTATCGGATCGGGTATATTCTTCAAGACCAAAGAAGTGCTGCAGTTTGCAGGCTACAATGCGCTTTACAGTATTCTCGCCTGGTTGATCTCGGGCTTCGTCATGGTCATTATTGCAACAACCTTCGCCGTGATGGCAACAAAATATGAGAAGGTTGGCGGTGCTGTCGATTATGCCGAGGCTATGTGCGGTAAAAAGTATGCCTATTTTGTCGGTTGGTTTATGTCGATAATTTATTATCCTGCTATGACTGCAGTGCTTGCCTGGGTAAGTGCAAGATACACCCTTGTTGCCGTGGGCTATGTTGAAGCACCTCTCGGCTTTTTCGACGGACTTAACAGCTCGCTTAACAGTCCTGAGTGCATCACTCTCGCGACCTTCTATTTGATTCTTGCTTACTTTGTAAACACCATTGCGCCTAAGATCGCCGGTAAGTTTCAGATATCCTCTACCGTTGTAAAGCTTATACCTATTTGCTTTATAGCCATTGTCGGAACTGTCATAGGTCTTGTAAACGGTACTTTGGTTAATAATTTTGGGTATTTTACCGAGCATCCTTCGCTTGCAGGTGAAAATACAGGTCTTTTCCCGGCTATCTGCAGCACTATCTTTGCATACGAGGGCTGGATCGTTGCAACATCAATCAACTCTGAGATCAAGGATTCCAAGAAAAATCTACCGATCGCACTCTGTGTCGGTACACTTGTCATTGTGACTGCTTATACTTTGTATAACGTAGGTGTTCTCGGTCTTGCCGGAATTGACAGCATTGAAGGCGAGGGTACGGTCGTTGCATTCAGATTCTTCGGTGGCGCTGTTGCTTCCTTGATCAACATCCTCGTTATCGTTTCATGTCTCGGAACACTGAACGGTCTCATGCTTGGTGGATGCAGAGGAATTTATTCACTATCTGCCAGGGGAGAAGGCTTTGCTCCCGAAACCTTCAGTCAGGTCGATAAGAAAACCAATATGCCCCACAACTCTGCAATCTTCACTCTCCTTATGTGTGGAGTGTGGTTCGTTTACTTTATTTTTCTCGGGTCGGGACTGTTTTCTTGGGGAACTGTAAGCAACTATGCCTTTGACTCCTCCGAGCTTCCGATCATTACGCTTTACGCCTTCTATATTCCGATTCTTATTTCTATGATCATAAAGGAAAAGGAGCTTGGCGTATTCAAGCGTTTTGTTCTGCCGATTTTGTCAATTGCAGGTATCGGTGTTATCATCTATGCCAGCGTACAGAAGCATAAGATGGGCAATGTATGGTATCTTATTGTTTTTGCCGTAATAATGCTTATCGGATTTGTGATCCAAAAGATCAACGAGAGGAAAAACGAAAAGTAAAAAATGAAACGGTTGTGCTTATAGCGCAACCGTTTTTGAATAAAAGCATTATTTTGTTTTCTGATATGCCAGCCTCTCGTCTCCGTTGGCAAGATAAATCACTCCACAATACTCAAAGCCGTTTCTGATAAGGCATTTCTGCATTGGAATATTATCTCTATGGGTGTCTATTCTGAGGTTGTCTTGCAGTCTGAAGCACTCATTGAAGCAAAAATCTATTATCCCTTTTCCGTGATGCTTTACTGCGATCCTATGAATAACAGCATAAGGAGCGTCGCTTTTCCAGCTTCCGAAGTCAATTCGGTGATAGGTGGGGTCGTCTGCATCCATCTTAAAATAAAAGGTAGCAATCACCTCACCGTTATCCTCGCAAACGTAGCTGCTTCCGTCGGCTATACCCGAAAGAACGTCATCACGGTTGGGGTGTTCACCATTCCACTGGTTCGGGTTTCCGTTTTCCTTCATAAAGGCTCTCGCCTCACTGTATATTTTATCTGCAGCAGAAAGATCTGCTATAGTTGCTTTTCTGATTAACATTTTACACCTCTGTTGAAATTTCGGTTTTAGTATGCTATAATAAACTATATAAAAAAATCGGAGAATATTATGGCCGACAAAAAATACTCACGTGTATACGTTGAAATAACTAATATTTGCAATAGAAGCTGTTCATTCTGTCCGGGTACGACCCGTGAGAAGATACGAATGACCTGTGAAGAGTTCAGAACCGTGGCAAAGGCTCTTGTCGGAGTTACGGATTATATTTATTTTCACGTTATGGGTGAACCACTTACACACCCGGATTTGCCTGCAATGATCAAATACGCCACGAGCCTCGGCTTTAAGTGCGCCATAACAACCAACGGTACACTCCTTGACGAGAGGGGAGATGAGCTTATCGCCTCGGGTGTATATAAGGTTAATATATCGGTACACAGCTTTGAGGGGGGAGAGGAAGCGAAGCATGAGTCTTATATCGACAGCCTGTGCCGATTTGCAGACAGGGCAAGCGACGGAGGTGTTCTGACCGTTCTTCGCCTTTGGAATAAGGGATATGACGGTGGACTCAACGACAAAACTCTTGATCTGATAAAGTCACGCCTTAACGGCGAGTGGAAATGGGGCACAAGAGGCGCGAGAATACGCCATAAGCTCCACCTTGAATACGGAGATCGCTTTGATTGGCCCGATATGAAGGCGAATTTTATAAGCAACTCGGTGTTCTGCTACGGTCTCAGAGATCACTTCGGTATTCTTTCTGACGGCAGCGTAGTTCCTTGCTGCCTTGACCGAGAGGGAGATATTACTCTCGGAAACATTTTTGAAACGCCTATAAGAGATATTCTTTCATCTGACAGGGCAGAGTCGATTCTTCTTGGCTTCGATCGTAGATGCGCCACCGAAGAGCTGTGTAAAAGATGTGGCTATGCCACAAGATTTAATTAAAAAGTAAACTATTGTTGTCAATTTGCCGAATTATACTGATTTTTTTATCGATAACGTCTAAATAAATATTCCAATCCTCACGGCTGAAATAGTCAACCCCGGAGCGTATGTGATGAGAAATTTCTCCTTTATGCGACAGAGCTGCTGCCGTGGGGATTTTGCTTTCTGTATCGGAGGTTGAGAGGCTGAAGGAAATATCAGCATTACGGCAAAACTCAGACAAATATCTATGCTCTTCCTTTGCATCGAGCCCGATTCCGTCTTTTGCCGTTCCGATCAGTATGCTTCTTGATGTGCATAAGGAGAGAAGCGAGGCGTACTCGTCACCCGATGGCTCTTCTGTAAATGCAGGACAGTACAGATAAGGATAATCGTGTACCGTAAGTGCGCTTTTCGGTATTTTCTCGGAATATAGAATAGGTGAGGATGCTATGCCGTTTGCAATAACGAATTTTATTCTTTTATCGTAGCCTGCTGCCAGCATTGCAGCTCTGGCACATATGCCGTGACCTGCTACAGAGATAGCATTTTTGTTAATAAAATCAAGGCTGTGTACGTATTCCAGCACTCTCAGGATTGTCCATGCCCACACCACAGTTTTGCCCGGTGCGCTCTTTTTGCGCCTGGACCTTGCGATATATCCGGCTATTCCGGATTTGAAATCGGCGTCATTTTTCGCCACCTTATTCATTTGCAGAGAGAAAACTGCGTATCCTCTGTCAATCAGCTCCTCTGCAGGTAAATACTTGTTAGGTACACCGTTTTCTGCCGTGAAAATGATTATTGCAGGCAAATTCTTTTTGCTGTTGGGAATTACCGATGTAATCGGAATTGTCGCATTCTTTTCTCCAAGATCTAGAATTAAATTATAAAGGCTTTTCGTTGCCTTTCCTGCTGCAAAGCTTGAATTGGAACATTCAATGCTGTAATCAAGATGAATGGGCTTCTGTGGCATCTTGCCGTATATATTTTCACAAAGCTGACGACCTTTTTCCTCATTCTTGCATGTGAATAGATTTTCTGTTATTAAAGTGCTCATATATTAAAGTGCTCATACTTTCCTCACATTAATGAATGAGTTAATTATAACCGAAGTCTTTCCTTTTGTCAACCTCGGCTTCCGATGCGTGGTTTTCATAATCCCTCTTGACTATTTTTTGCCTATGTGTTAAAATAATAAATTAGTAAATGAAAGGAGATGGAAATATGGCTTTTGATGCTTGTATGATGCGTGCCGTTCTTACCGAATTTTCCTCTGAGTTCCCGGAGGCGAAAATAGAGAAGGTGCTTCAGCCGAGAAATGATGAGATAGATATGATAATTCATCATGGCAGGTCCTCGCGCCGTCTGGTGTTTAACGTAGGCCCGAATGCACCGAGACTGCAACTTTCGGATACGCAGAAGGAAAATCCTCTTAAAGCGCCTATGTTCTGTATGCTCCTTCGTAAATATTTTCTCGGTGCGAGAATAGTGTCGGTTACCCAGCCGGGCTTCGACAGAATTGCTGAGTTCAAGGTATCCTGCTATGACGAGATGGGCTTTGCCAGAGAGAAGATAATCGTCTGCGAGATAATGGGTAAGTACGCCAATCTTATCGTACTTGATGAGGAAAGGAAAATCCTCGCAGCGCTTAAGGTTATTGATTTTGCTTCAAGCTCGGTAAGGCAGGTTCTGCCGGGACTGAAATATCAGGTTCCTGCTATGGCAGAAAAAATAATCCCTACCGAGATTAACGAGCAGCTTTTCTATGAGAGACTTTCTGACTTTCCTCCCGAACGTACGGGTGAAAAATTTATCACCTCAACCTATTCGGGCATTGCGACGCAGATCGCCCGTGAGCTTGTATTCCGTGCCTCGGGTCATACCGATACCCCTGTATGTAATATTGATAAGGAACGTTTTTATTCGGTATTCAGGGCATGGCAGCAGCTTCTCATAGACGAAAGCTATACGCCGACCATCGTTTTTGACGGCAGTGGAAAGCCGATAGATTATTCGTATATGGATATCAGCTATCTTGGTCAGAGCGTTGATAAGCGAGTGTATGAGAAAATTTCGGATATGCTTGACTGCTATTTTGCAGAGAAAGACAGGCTGGAGCATATTCATCAGCGAGCGCACGATATTACCACGCTGCTCAACAATGCCGTGGCGCGTACCGAACGTAAGCTTGGTATTCAGCGTCAGGCACTGCTCGATGCCGATAAGGGCGAGGAGTATAAGCGTCATGCAGACCTTATTACTGCAAATCTATATCGACTTGAGAGAGGTATGGATAGCTTCAAAACGGTGGATTATTATGACGAGAGCTGCCCGGAGATTGAGATAAAGCTGGATCCCAGGCTTACCCCCTCGCAGAACGCGCAGAAGCTTTATAAGCTATATAATAAATGTAAAACGGCAAAGATTGTTCTTGCCGAGCAGATTGAAATCTGGGAAAACGAGCTTCGCTACCTTGAAAGCGTAAAGCAGTTCCTCTCTCACGCAGAGTGTGAGCAGGACGTTATCGAAATTCGTGATGAGCTATATCGTTCGGGCTATGCCTCAAAGCTGCGTGGTTATGTTCCTCCGAAAAAGATTACCTCTACTCCTCACAGATTTATTACAAGTGGTGGATACGAGCTTATGGTGGGAAGGAACAATATTCAAAACGATAATCTTACCTTCAAGGTTGCGAAAAAAGGCGATCTCTGGTTTCATACCAAGGATATACCCGGTTCTCACGTAATCATGCTTTGTGACGGTGAGGAGCCGTCGGAGGAGGATTATACCGAGGCCGCCTCGGTTGCTGCAAGGTATTCGAAGGCTACGGCAGATCTTGTGGCAGTTGACTATACAAGAGTCAAGAATATAAAAAAACCGGGTGGCTCAAAACCGGGCTTCGTTATCTATAAAACAAATTACACTGCCTTCGTTCGTCCTGCAACCGATGCGCAGATAGAAAAAATGAAGGTTAATCAGAAGTAATTAAAGTAATACAAAACAATCATCAGATCAGGAAAACAGGAATAATAATGGTAGATTTAACAGGACTTCATAAGCATTTTATACTTGAACATCTCGGCGAGGGCGACGTAGCTGTAGACTTCACTATGGGTAACGGTGGTGATACGCTGTTTCTTTCCAAAACGGTAGGGGAGAACGGACGTGTTTATGCCTTCGATATTCAAGAGGAGGCGCTTATTTCAACGAGAGCACATCTCGAGGCAAACGGTGCGCCAAAGAACTATACGCTTATCTGCGACTCTCACCATAAGGTAAAGGAATACGTAAAGGAGCCTATCAAGGCAGGAATGTTTAATCTCGGCTACCTTCCGAGAAGTGGTAAGAAGTTTATCACCACCATGCGTGAGACAACTATGCCTGCCGTCGAGGCTGCTATCGATCTTCTTGCGCCCGACGGTGCATTGATTGTCGCTATATATCCCGGGCATGAGGAGGGTGCGCTTGAAGGCGATATGCTTCGTGAGTACTTTAAAACCCTCTCAAAATATCGCATCTGTGCCTCGGAGTTCCATATACTGAACTCCCCAACCTCTCCTTATTTTTATCTCATTGAAAAAAGCCCCAGATGTAAGGAATAAACAAATAAGCGCATTTTGTAACGTGAAGTTTACAAAATGCGCCTTCTTATATAAAATTATTCTTCAATCCAGCCGATAAGCTTAAACCAGCGAGTCAACTCCTCGGGCCATCTCTGAACGTATTCAACGCGCTCTCTCTTCGGATCACCCGTTGCAAGTCCGAGTCCGTGAACACCTATGGGATAAATGTGCATTTCACAGCTAACACCACATTCACTGAGCCTTGCAGCATATCTATAGCTACCCTTGACGTCAACGCAATCGTCGGTAGAGGTATGCCATATAAATGCCCGAGGGGTGCTTTCATCAGCCAACGTGATTGGATTTACCGTATCGCACAGCTCCACCCGATCTCCAAGCAGCATCTCATATGAGCCACGGTGTGATGTAATGTCGGTTACCGGGTAGCAGAGTATCTGGGCGTTTGGGATGCAGGCAGCTATTTCGGTTTCATCGCCTTCAACCCTTTCCTTATATGTAGATACGAGAGCTGCCAGATGTCCTCCTGCAGATGATCCCATTACGGCAATTTTTTCGGGATCAATACCGTATTTTTCGCAATTTTCTCTGACGTATGCCACTGCACGTCTTGCATCAATCAGTGGGGCAGGGAACAGATGTGGATTTACACGGTAATCTACCAAAAAGGCATCAATTCCTATCTCGTTAAGCATCAGGGCGTAGGGTTCACCCTCGTGATAGCTTCTATGAGAGTAACCACCACCGGAAAAAATAAGTACAGCACCGTGGGAGCGTCTTGCCTCCGACGGATAATAGTGTATAAGCAGCCCCTCAGAGCTGCCGTTCTGAATAATAAAGCTTTCCATTTTCTGACCTCTCGGTTTGATTTGATTTTATTATATCATAAAGTGCAAATTAATTCAAGAGGGGAATAGTGTATTCTAATTGTGAATAAAATGTAAACTTTTATTTTTTTATATAAAACACTTGATATTTTTAAATTCATATGTTAATATAATAAGGCTGTCCAAGAGGCAGACAAAAAATAAATCTCACACAGCGAGTAGGTTTACTGCCGGTGCGCAAACACGTTTTGTGTCGCAGTATTATGTCGCTGTGGCGGAAAAAACCAAGGAGGAACATAATATGTTCGAAATTACAATCAAGCAGTTGCTTGAAGCAGGCGTTCACTTCGGTCACCCTACCAAGAAGTGGAACCCCAAGATGGCAGAGTACATCTTCACCCAGAGAAACGGTATTCACATCGTTGACCTTCAGAAGACCGTTAAGAAGTTTGAGGAGGCTTACAACTACGTTTCCGAGATC
>JAFTON010000019.1 GCA_017463765.1 Clostridia bacterium
GAACAACAAAATTGTTAAGACGCAAAATCGTTAGCAAAACAATGCCGCATATGCTAAAAATAAGCGGCTATATAATTATTTATTCTGCTTACGTAAACCTCTTCTTACACGATTGATATGACGTTATCGTTATTTTAGAGAGCGAACAGCGTATCCGTGGGCTTTGTGGAAACAGAGAACTCCGATTCAAAGTCATGATACATCGTTCGTGGGTGGTATTCAGTTGGATGTTTTTGTATACAGTAGAAGAAAATCTTCAAACATTGTGCTGGAAATGCAATAGGTCAAAGAGTAATAAAATTGCAAACTTAAAAGAATACTAATGCATCTTTTTTGTCAACACGTCTCAAAAGATAGAGGACACCCGTGTGGTGTCCTTTATTTTGGTGGTGTAGGCTTTGAATTTGAACTGGCTCTGCGAGCCTTCAGGCGAAGAGTTCGGGTATCTTCGCCAATGGCGTATACCCGGTCATATGAATTCTCCAATCCTAATGTTGACATCTTATGTTTTTTATGCTAAAATTCTATTAGGGAACATAATCAAGGAGCCTAAGATGAATAACGATAAAAAGGAAATAATAAAAATCGTTCTGAAAATCATTGCTTTTCCTGTTGCTTTAATGTTGATGTCGATAGGGCGAAATCTTCTCAGAGTAGAATATGCAAATCTTCCGTTTGAGGAATCATTACCGATAATACTAAAAAAATCGCTTATCACGACTGCTATATGTTGTGCCATTGTTTTATTGTGGTTCTTAATCAAGTTGGTTCTTTATTTAATCAATAACAGAAAAGGACAATAAAATTATAATTTGTCTTTCATATTTGAGGTTGTCTCAATTATATTTTGAGACAACTTTTTTTAATAATTAATAATATTTAATAAACATAATTATATGGTTAATATTGACAACAGTTTATTTTATATGCTACAATAAAAGTGGAAAAATATACAATTTGGAGGTTATTATGGCAAAATTCAATTTTTTCAAAAACACAAGTTACAGCAATGGGGCTGAACGTCAGATACTTATCAACAAGTACAAGAACGCGAGAATTAATCTATTGATCATTATCATATTAACTGCAATAAATATGATTGCTCTCGCGACGAATATGGATTCATATTTCCTGTTTTCTGCCAACATTCCTTATTTCATTACAATGCTCGGCGTATTCTTCTGTGGTATGCTTCCTAAGGATTATTACGTAGAGATGGAGCTGGAGGGAATGTTCTTCTATAACAAATCATTCTTTGTAGTAATGCTTATAATCGCGATACTTATTCTCGGCGTTTACTTTATCTGCTGGCTGTTTTCAAAGGATGGCAAGGTGCTTTGGATCAAGATCGCTCTCGGTCTGTTTATTGCAGATACCGTTCTGATGCTTATTCTCGGCAGTTCGGGTTCATTCGTTCTGGATCTTGTATTTCACATCTGGTTTATCGTAACTCTTTTCTCGGGAATCAAGGCGCAAAAGGCGCTTGACGCTATGCCGAAGGAAAGCGTAATTGAGGGTGAATTTACAGAGATCCCCGTAGATGAGGAAAGTAAATCTGCAGAAGGTGCTGCTGCAGGAATTGAAGCTCCTATAGAGAAGGTTGACGAGACCGGAAAAGACGGAGAAAACGCCGAAAATTAATATTTCCCTGTTACCTTTTCAATTTTTGAGTTTTTGAATACATAAAGGAGAAACAATATGAAGAGAACGAACAGAATAAAGGGATTAATTGCAGCAATAATCTTGTTTGCGATTATGCCACTTTCCATAATTCCATCATCAGCAACACCCGCGCTACCTCCCACGTTTCTTAATGGAAGGGATTATTACGATGCGCAAGTGTCCAATGAAAGTGAAATTATTATAGAGAATCAGTCTATAACCTTTGACATTAAGGATTTTCCACCACTTCAAAATTATGAAAAATCGAAGGATTACAAGGGCAGTGTTACGACAGAATATACTCTATTCAACCCTACCGATAGCGAGGTTACGGTTAAGGTTGCCCACCCTATAAATAGCATTCCAAGCTATTATTATTCCGAAAACGATTCCGAACCGACGAAGCATAGCATTTTTATTAACGGTGAAAGAATTGAAACAGAGTTAAGATACTACGTTAACGTTAGTAACGAATATGAAATTGATCTGCTATCAATAATTTCGGATGAATATATCAACAACGAATTTTGCGGTCCAAATATGTCGGTCACAAAATACGTATTCAAGCAAAGTGGTGTTAACCAACAGAATGCTTACGCAGGCTTTGACATAGATAAGGAAAAATATTTCGGTAGCTGTTTTTATATCAAAGAACCTGAAACAAATTCATTCAGCCCGTTTTCAAGCACCAAGCGAGTTACTATGTCTGCGGGTGAAAACGGATCAACCGTCGAGGTTTATGTTCTTGGAAAAGAGCCTGATCAAATGCCGGAGTGGAAATTTTACAGCAAATTCACAGGAGCTAAGGATTCCGTGATAGAAGGAAAAATGGAGTTGGTCAGCAAGGAAACCTCTACCTTCTTGGAATTCGTGTCGGAAAGATACAACGAGTCGTTTGGTATCAGTGAAATTGACTATTTTAATATATTTGCAACCATTGCAGGTAGCCTAATTAAAAACGGGACCGTATTCACTTCTAATTTTGGATATAAAAACGGCTTCAAATATTCCAGAGAAAGATGCTTTATCTATGATATTACTATCCCACCAAAAGAAAGAGTGATAAACACCATTAAAGCTCCCATTTATCCGTCGTTAGATACCGGATACGAGCCGCACGTATATGAATATACTTACCTTTTACACCAAGCAAATGCAGAGCTATTTGACGGACAAATTAACGTAAGAATAAACACACCGTATTATATGCTTCAGGGCGAAGGCTTTGAAAAAACCGACTACGGTTACAGTCTTACGATAAATCCGATGGACTCGATTTCAGAAAACACTACTGTTATTCACGGTGGAATTTTCTTTAGCATCTGCGAATCGGAGGCGCCCGAGGAGGTTGAGCAAAAGGACTCTGGAAATTGGGCTATTCTTCTTATTCCCATTATGATTATTCTATTGCCATTTATTCTTATTAAAAATGTGGTGACATTTATTTCAAACGGCATTAATTCTTTAATACAGAAAATAAAGGAGTAAAATAATGAAAAAACAAACTAAAGCTATTATTGCAATGGCACTGCTGGCGTTTATGCTCCCCTTAATGTTTGTTCCCACGTCTGCAAACTCTGCCCTGACCAAATGGGGTGGCAAGGATGTAAACGGTGTCGTTACAACAGACGAGGATTGCCCTATCGTTGTTGAACACGAAAAGCTTGTTTTTGATATAAACAACCTACCCACTCCGGATGAGGCATTCTCCACCGTTATTGATAACAGTACAGTTACCGCTGAATATACCTTCTATAATCCGTCGGATATGACCGTCAACGCAAAGCTGGCATTTCCATTTGGAATAATGAACGGTGATTACTACGAAGGCGAAATAAATAAGCACAATATTACCGTAAACGGAGAAAAGATAGACGCAGAGATACGTCATACGCTTTATACAAGCAATTCATTTGGCGAGTACAAATTCAGCGTTGATGAAGATCTTCCTCGTCTTCTCGACGATTATGTTGCGGATGATTTCTTCAATGATGAAACAGCTATAACAAAATACACCGCATATCTTCACACCACAGGAGAGAGCGCATATAATTGGGTATTTGATATTAATCCTGAGAAGTATCCGAACACGGTGTTTTACGTTCCCAGTGCATCACACACAACAAAGCTGGAAAACGGCGATCTCAGGATAACCGGAATAATAAACGGAACATTTGAAAATGTAGAAATATACGTATTCGGTGAGACCACGGGTGTTACCGACTTGAGCTTCAAATTCTACAAGCACTCCTGGACCTTTGACGGAGAGAAACGCGGAGGAGAAGAGGTAGACGGGTATGAAAAAATTTCAATCTCCCAAAAAATGAGTTTTACTGATTTCATTTTTGAATACTACGAGGAAGAAAGCGGCATTTCAAGAATGGACTGGTATAATGCGACCTTGCTCAGACTACAAAATGTCAATGTTGAATACCGCTATCTCTATTTTGCAAGATTTAAAAATGATTATCACAAAAGCTTTATGTGCTGGTATTACTATGATATAACATTAGGTCCCGGCGAGCGAATTGTTAACAGTGTTACAGCACCTATGAATCCCGAAATAAATATTAACTATGAACCGGCAAAATATAACTATACTTATCTTATTTCACCTGCTGCAACCTGGGCAGATTTTGGCAAGCTTGATATATACATAAATACACCCTATTATTTAGTACACAATAATATTAAGGGATTTGAGAAAACCGATAACGGCTACGAGCTGCACCTCGACGGTCTGCCTCGTGAAAGGGATAGATACCGTCTTACACTTAACGGAATAGTTAAGGAGCAAGGTAAAGTTAAGGATCTAACATTCAAGCTTAGCGAAGCAGAGGATCCCGAGATCAGAAACAAACTTACCCCAGGTGAAAGAATTCTTATTATACTCGGTATTATCGTTGCCATCATATTCTTACCTGTAATTCTTGTGGTCGGAATAATTTATGTAATAGCGCAAGGGATAAGCCGTCTTATACGAAAATCCTCAGGCAAATAACAGTATTTTGTCGCAGATGTAAAGTAATGCTTACATCTGCGATACTTTTATTTTTATTATTAAAAATCTATTGACAAAAATAGAAAAATATAGTATTATTAAAATGTATAAATATTTAATTATGCGAGAGGAAACGAATATGAATGTATTTGAATACGTATCGCTGATGAAGGAAAAGAACACCCCGTTTGCTATAGCAGGCGTTGTAATTCTTTGTCTCTTTTTATTGGTGATAATCTTTAAAATGCTCGGTGGTATGCGCCGAGGAACCTGGCGTCAGCTTGTTCGCACAGGCATGGTTGTTCTGGCAGCAGTTGCATCCTACATAGCTGCAGAATATATGAGCAATCATATTCTCGGATCGACCGAAAACAATATCAAAACGGTTGAGAACCTTATCCCTATGCTTGAAGCCTACGTTCCCGGCATCGGAGATATTATCAGAAACGTACTGCTCTCATTTGATGGTGAAATCTTTGAGACGGTTATCCTTCTTCCTGCAACCGTAGTTTTCATTCCTATTCTTGCTACTGTTATCTTCTTTGTTATCAATCTTATCCTTAAGATAGTAAGAGCAATACTTATAAAGATTTTCCACTTTAAGAAAGCAAAGAAAAATTCACAGCGTCTCGGTGGTGCTCTTCTTGCCGGAGTTGAGGCGATTGTATGGATCATAATGATCACACTGCCTATCACCGGACTTCTCTCACTTGTAGATCGTGCGTATGATGAGTCGGTTGGCTCTCACCGTGAGATTGAAACCGATGAGGTTACAGAATTCTTTGAGGAATATATCGATCCCTTTGCAGAAAATCCTGCCTTTGCATTCATCGAGTCGCTTGGCAGTTCAGGTCTGGCAGACGGTATCGCAACCGTTAAGATTGATGGCGAGAAGGTAAATATGAGAGATGAGACAATCTCTATTTCCAAGATCGTTATGCTTGAAATCCCCATGCTTAAGGATATGGACTTCACAGCGCTCAGCGAGGATAACAAGGTTGGTATCAGCAATCTTATCAACGGACTTTGCGATTCCAAGTATATGTCCACCCTGTTTGTCGGTACTCTCCAGAGTGCATCCTCGGTATTCAAGCTTGATGCATTCTCTATGCTTACTAAGGAAGGCGAGTTCTCCGACTTCTTCAACAATCTTATCGGATACCTTGAGGGCGTTAGCACCTCTACTCTGTCCGAAGACCTTCAGACCATAAAGAGCCTGTATTTCACAATTTCCGACAGTGGCGTGCTTAAAGAGATGGCAAACGGCAATAACGATATTATCGGTTTGCTTCAGGAGCAGCACAAGGCAGGCGACAATACCATCAATGCTCTCGTAAGCATTCTTCAGAGCAACAAGAGGACTGCTTCCCTTGTGAAGAGTGTTACCGAATCGCTTATCTCCTCGCTTGTTAACGTTGATCTCGGAAACGGTGTTACCGTTACCTATGACTCTCTTAAGGAAGGTATGAACAACGTTCTTACAGTTAAGCCCGAGAATTATGAGAGTGAGGACGAGTATATGGAGGCTCTCTCCGGTACTCTTGATGAAACTCTTAACAACTATGGTATCGAGCTTGAAAAAGAGGTTGTTGACAGCATCGCCGAGTTTATCGACGATAAGGAGCTTAACACCGAGGTGTTCACCGACGAAGACTTCACCGACGTTCTTCTCCACTACTATGACGCTTATCTTGAGCATCTTAACGGAAACGGCGACGGAAGCCTTCCCGAAGGACTGCCCGAGGATATTCCAGAAGATATTCTCGACAACCTTCCCGATGGAATCGGTGGCAAAACCGAATAATTGCAATTTACTTACATATTAAAAAACGCTTGTGTGAATTAAGCACAAGCGTTTTTCCTTTACAGTCTGTCTCTGAACTGATAGTCATAAAGCTTTTTGTACTCGCCATCCTTTGCGAGAAGCTCATCGTGAGTGCCCTGCTCCACAATTCCCTCCTTATCAAGAACCACGATCTCATCAGCATTCTTAACGGTTGAGAGACGGTGAGCAACAACGATAACGGTTCTGCCACGGGAAAGCTCTTCGAGAGATGCTTGGATCTGCATTTCTGTAGCATTATCAAGTGCACTGGTTGCCTCATCGAGAATAAGCAGCTTCGGGTTTTTAAGGAATACACGGGCGATAGCAATACGCTGTCTTTGTCCACCCGAAAGCTTAACTCCTCTTTCACCTACCTCAGTATCATAACCGTTCTTCAGAGTGGCAATATAATCGTGTATATTCGCCTTTTTTGCTGCAGCAATAATTTCCTCATCGGTAACTTCTCCTGCGCCGTAGGCAATGTTTTCACGCACCGTACCGTCAAAAAGAAATACCGTTTGCGATACGATACCTATATTCTTACGCAAGCTACTCAGAGTAATATCCTTTGTATCAACACCGTCAATGGTGATACGTCCCTCGCTTACGTTATAAAACCTGGGTATAAGGTTACAGAGCGTGCTCTTTCCTCCACCGGATGGGCCGACGAGCGCAAGAGTCCTGCCTGCCTTAACACTGAGATCAAGAGAGGAAATAACGAACTCTGCTCCGTCGCCGTCACCGTAACCGAATGATACATTGTCGAATACAATATCACCCTTTATATCGGTGATCTCTACAATACCCTCGTCAATCTCCTCGGGCTCTGCAAGAATATCACAGAAGCGCGAGAAGCCACTCATGCCCTCCTGAAGCTGCTCGAAAAGCGCAACAAAACGGTGAATGGGGTTTAAGAACATGGATATATACAGAACGAATGCAGTGAACTCGCCTGCATCAATCTTTCCTTTAATAAGGAAAATGCCACCTACAAAAATAACCACAAGATAAAGCAGGTCGGAGAGGAACTGCATTATAGCATCAAAGAAACCGAGCGAGAACATAGCCTCACTTCTATGATGGGCGAAGAGAGCGTTTACCTTGTTGAATCTGCCCATCTCGTACTCCTCGGCAACGTATGCCTTAGTCTCTCTTATACCCGTAATGGAGTTTTCAAGAGTGGAGTTGATTTCCGACATTTTAAGTCTCGACGCACGCATGGCATTTCTCATTCTCTTCCTCGACAGCACCGTGAATAGAATAATGAATGGTACGACAGAGAACATTATAAGAGTAAGGGTAAGGTCTATCCTTGACAAAATAATGAATGAACCGACAAACATCAGTATTGCGAGGAATACGTTCTCGGGACCGTGGTGAGCCAGCTCGGAAACATCGAAAAGATCGCTTGTCAGTCTGGAGAGCAGGTCGCCCGTCTTATGCGAATCAAAATAGGAAAAGGGCAGCCTTTCATACTTAGCGAAAAGATCGCGTCGCATATCCTTCTGCATTCTGACTCCGACAATATGACCGTAATAGCCGATAATATACTGAAAGATTGCCTTGATAACGTAGATGGCAAGAAGGAGAACTGCATTCATCAGAACCACATTCACCGTAAAATCCTCGCTATCAAAGCCGTTAACAATATTCTTTGCTATGGTGGGGTAAAAGAGATTGCAAACTGCCACTATAACAGCCGAGAACATATCCAAAATGAACAGTCCGAGATGGGGCTTATAGTAGCTAATAAACTTCTTAATCATATTCTGTATCCGTTTTTATATAGTATTTTCTTTGCTTCCTCCTCATCGTTTGGGTCGGGAAGCTTCTTTTCCAGCAGGAGTCTTGCATTCCTGCCAAAATCTATCTCGCCCGAATCGGTGAGCGATGATATAGCCTCCCTGACGTCGGATGAAGAATAACCCTTTGACGTAAGGGCAGGAATTATTCTGAGAGGTCCACGCAGCTTTCGGTTTGCCTCATCGAGTACAAGTCGCTCGAGCTGACGTTGCTCGTCAATATATCCACGCTCCACCATCTCGCAGCATACGGCATCAACAATCTCGCGTGAAAAGCCTGCACGACTAAGCTTAAGCTTTAATGTCCTGCGATTGTTATCGGCATAGGAAAGTAAACTCAACGCCTTTTTCTTCGCACGGATAAGCTCGTCGGTATACAGAATGACCGACATTTGCTCACCGTTAAGCTCATCACCCACTGATGGCATACCGATTTCTACAAAGGCAGACGTATTTACCGTATAACGGGCAGACTCCCCCTCCCCGACTATGCCGAGAAGGAGGAGACGTGAATCTTTGACCTCTCTTACAAACTGAAGAGTTGCCATATATTAGATTTCGTCATCGAAATCCTTGATTTCGAAATCATCATCCGTCATGGAATCAGAATCATCACCGTTTCCGAGAGACATAACCTTCTCTCTTACAAGAGCCTCTAATTTTTCCATAAGCTCCTTATCCGATTCTATAAGCTTTCTTACATTATCCTTGCCCTGCCCGAGTCTCTCACCGTTGTAGTAGAACCATGCACCACTCTTATCAATAATTCCGAGCTGGATTGCCATATCGATAATCTCACTGGACTTGGAAATGCCGGAGCCATAGAGAATGTCAAATTCTGCAGTCTTGAAGGGAGGAGCAACCTTATTCTTAACAACCTTACATCTGGTGTGAGAGCCGTATACCTCCGAGCCGTTCTTAAGCGACTCAACACGACGAACGTCAATACGTACAGATGCATAGAACTTAAGCGCCTTACCACCGGTAGTAACCTCGGGGTTACCGTACATAACGCCAACCTTCTCACGAAGCTGGTTGGTGAAGATTACTATACAGTTGGACTTTGCGATAGCGCCCGAAAGCTTTCTCATAGCCTGAGACATAAGACGAGCCTGAACACCTACGTGAGAAGCACCCATATCACCCTCTATCTCCTGACGGGGAACAAGAGCTGCAACAGAGTCGATTACAATAATATCAATAGCACCGGAGTTTACAAGAGTCTCGGCAATCTCAAGAGCCTGCTCGCCGCAGTCGGGCTGGGAAACGAGAAGGTTGTTTATATCAACGCCAAGCTTCTTTGCGTACACGGGGTCAAGAGCGTGCTCCGCATCAATAAACGCAGCCTCGCCGCCC
>JAFTON010000020.1 GCA_017463765.1 Clostridia bacterium
GCTAAATCGTGATGATATACCAAACCTGCGGTTTAGATAAAAAAATGACTGCAATTTTGTATCAAAATTACAGTCATTTTTTGGTGCGGGAAACGGGACTTGAACCCGTACATCAAAGATACACGCCCCTCAAACGTGCGCGTCTGCCGATTCCGCCACTCCCGCGAACATTTGATATTATAGCATACTTGTTTAAATTTGTCAATAGGTTTTTAAAAAATTCCCCGAGAAATTTTACTTTCCCGGGGATTTGAAGATATATTTGAAATACTTATCAGAATTTGAAGTAATTCTTTGCGTTATAGTATGCAATGCCTGTTACGATAGACTCCAAAGATTTATAATCCTCGGGATATTCACCCTCGTCAACCCACTTACCGATAAGGTTACACATAATACGTCTGAAGTACTCGTGACGGGGATAGGATACGAAGGAACGGCTATCGGTAAGCATGCCTACGAAAGCAGAGAGCGTACCGAGATTAGCAAGAGCCTGCATCTGAGCCTCCATACCGTCGCGCTGATCGTTGAACCACCAGCCTGATCCAAACTGAATCTTACCTGCCACACCGGGGCCCTGGAAGCAGCCGAGCATTGTACCAAGCACATAGTTATCTTTAGGATTAAGTGTATAAAGAATTGTCTTGGGAAGAGAGTCTGCACACTCAAGATAGCTCATAAATGCACCGAGATCCTCTGCTATGCAAAGGTCGTTAATAGAGTCATAGCCTGTGTCGGGACCAAGCTTTTCATACATCTTCTTGTTATTGTTACGAAGTGCACCGATATGAAGCTGCATTGCCCAATCGAATTTTACGTACTCCTCAGCACAAGCCTTAAGCATTGCAGTCTTGAAGGAATCGATTTCCTCCTTGCTAAGCTCGCCACCTGCCATACGCTTATTGAAAGCAGCCTCAGGATCACCCACTGCAAACGGAACATACTCAAGAGCATGGTCGGAAAGTCGGCAACCGTAATCGTTAAAGTATGCAATACGAGCCTTAATCCACTCTACAAGCTCATCATAAGACTTAACACCTGTGGATTCAATGTAAGGAATGAATGTTTCCTTACCAATTTCAACTGCTTTATCAGGACGGAAAGTAGGAAGAACCTTTGTGGAAAAGCCCTTAAGAGCAGCGTGGTATTCAAGAGTATCAACCGGATCGTCTGTTGTACAGATGATCTCAACGTTAGAACGTCTGATAAGCTCCTGAGCACGATACTCGGGTCTTGCAAGACACTCGTTCACCTTGTTCCAGATACGCTCGCAGGACTCCTCGTTAAGAGTCTCGTCAATATCAAAATATCTCTTGAGTTCAAGGTGGGTCCAATGATAAAGAGGATTGCCGATAAGGCGTGGAAGAGTCTTTGCAAACATCTTAAACTTCTCATACTCGTCAGCATCGCCTGTGATAAACTCCTCAGGCACACCGTTGGTTCTGATCTGACGCCACTTATAGTGGTCGCCACCGAGGAAGAGATCAAATGCATTTCTGAACTGATAATTCTCAGCAATCTGCTTTGGAGAAAGGTGACAATGATAGTCGATGATAGGAAGATCCTTTACCATTGCATAAAGCTTTTTCGCAGGCTCGTTTTTAAGCATAAAGCTTTCGTTAATAAAACTCATAGTGTTACACCGTCCTTAAATATTGAAATTTCTCTATAATCATTTTTTTCATTTTTAGTTTCCCTGCCCTCTGCAACGCTGATAACGTATTCGAAGAGCTCGTCGGTGAGAGGCTCACCTGTCAGTGTAGGAGATGCATCGAAATCAATCCAATTTGACTTTCTCTCAGCAAGTGAATGATTGGTTGCAATCTTGACAGTAGGAACCGGCGCACCAACAGGAGTACCTCTGCCTGTTGTAAACAAAATAATATGAACGCCTGCAGCCATCAAATTTGTTATCGCAACAATATCATTACCAGGACCATTAAGAAGAGAAAGGCCGTTTTTTGTCAGAACGTCGCCATAATCAAGCACGTCAACAACCTTAGAAAGTCCACCCTTCTGCACACAGCCAAGCGATTTTTCCTCAAGAGTTGTTATTCCCCCCTTCTTATTACCGGGAGAAGGATTCTCATAAATAACCTGATTGTGTCTTGTATAATAATCCTTAAAGTCATTGATAAGCTTAACCGTCTTATCAAAAACCTCACGACTCTCACATCTCTGCATAAGAAGATGCTCTGCACCGAACATTTCGGGCACCTCGGTTAAAACACAACTTCCACCGTGAGAAATAATCTTATCCGAAAGTCTGCCGACAAGTGGGTTTGCAGTAATGCCACTGTAACCGTCACTGCCACCACACTTCAGACCAATACGAAGCTTTGAAACGTGTACGGGAGTACGCTCGAATTTTGACGCATATTCCTTAAGTTCGTTGATAAGCGCAACACCTGCAGCAATATCGTCATCATGGTCCTGTGTGTTAAGGAATTTTACCCTGTCGGGATTATATTCACCAAGAACCTTTTTAAACACCTCAATGTTATTATTCTCACATCCAAGTCCAAGAACAAGAACGCCTGCAGCATTGGGATGATTTACCATACCACGAAGAATAAGCTGGGTTATAGTCTGATCATCTCCGAGCTGAGAACAACCGAATGGATGAGGAAAATATCTGGCACCCGTCAGATCGGCAAGCTTCTGCGCAATTTTGTTTACGCAACCGACGGTATTTACAATCCAGATCTCATTTCTAATTCCAACGTCGCCGTTTTCACGAACATAACCCATAAATGTACGGTCGGTTGGTACCGACGGAGTATCATAAAACTTTGGCTCATAGCTATATTCCAGGCTGCCCGAAAGATTAGTCTTTACGTTATGAGTATGAACGTGTTCGCCTTTTTTTATATCGCAGATCGCGTGACCTATGGGATTTCCATATTTAATTATATCTTCTCCACATTTAATGTCCCGAAGAGCATACTTGTGTCCATCCTCAAGGTTAACATCTACGTTGTCAAGCTTATTTATTAACATATTTCTCTACCTCAGGTGTAAGGAAGGAAAGATCCTGCCCCCAAAGAGACTCGTTTGCAAGAATCTCAGCAGTATTGTGGTTTCTCATAAATTCCACAACCGTTACATCATCGTTTGTCATATCGGTTTTATAGAACTCAATAAGCTTCGCAAAGGCAAACAGGAGTGTTTCCGGCATTCTCTCGTATCTCTTAATGTATTCAAGAATTGACGGAAGCACCCTTACCTTAAACTTGGATACCGAGTTCAGAGCGATTGCAGAAAGATAATGCTTTATGTATGGATTACTGAAGCGCTCAACAACGCTGTTTGCATAGGAAAGAAGCTCATCTCGAGGAAGATCAAGTGTAGGAATAATTTCATCAAAAACGCACTTTCTGAGATGCTCACTCATAACGGGATCATCGAGGCAACTCTTTACAGTATCCAGGCCTGAAAGAAGCGCATATGGAACAAGAGAGGTATGAGCACCGTTAAGTATCCTTACCTTTCTGGTACGGTACATCTCAAGTTTATCGGGTGTGATAATAACGTTGAGGTCGGTTTTACTAAAAGGAATCTCGCTGTCAAGATCATATTCTGTCTCGATAACCCACAGATGGAAGAACTCCGAGGTATTTACCATATTGTCTTCATATCCGAGGACAAGATCCTCCCCCTTGGGATAACCGGTATTTATTCGGTCAACAAGAGTGTTTGTGAAAATGTTCTCCTCACAAATCCACTTTTTAAAGCCATCGCCAAGACACCAAAGGTCAGCATATTGGAGAATGCACTTTCTGAGATTATCTCCATTCCTGTCTATAAGCTCGCAAGGAAGGAAGATAAATCCGGGCAGACCGAGCTCAAAACGCTTTTTGAGAAGCAGAGTAAGCTTAGCAGGAAAGCTCTTTGGAGGAACATCGCTCATCTTATCCTCATTCGAGAAAACAATACCACTCTCGGTTGTGTTGGATACGATAAAACGCATTTCGGGCTGTTCTGCCAATGCAAGATAAGCATCAAAATCCTCATAAGGTTTGACACATCTTGAAATAACATCCACAATTGTAGTGTCAACGCCCTCAACACCTCTGATAACCTGGGTATAAACGCAGTTCTGAGCCGAAAGCATGTCGCACATCCCCTGCTCTATAGGCTGTACCACAACCACGCTGCCATCAAAATCAGATTTTTCATTTATTTTTTGAAGCATCCAGTCTACAAATCCACGAAGGAAACCACCTTCGCCAAACTGGATTACTCTTTCTGTTCTTTGCTTTTTTTCAAAAATCATAATAAAAGTATCTCCTTTTATTTTATTTTTACACATTTATTATATAGTAATAAATAAAATATATCCTTAATTTTTTTGATATGGATTTTTTATTTTAAAATCAATCCTTGATTTTTTTGATATTCAAAAAAGTAACAAAATAAAGAGAGGTACTATAGCATAAAAAGCACCTCTCCTTTTTATTTGTTAATAGCTATTAAAGCGACAACACCGATACTTAGTTTATCGAATAAATATACGCATCGCTGCCTTTTCTCGACCTGGTCAGAATACCGAGCTGTAATAGAAGCATCAAAGCACCGTGAGACTCAATTCTGTTAAGCTTCGTATAGTTTTGAAAATCAGTAGCGTTAAAGCTTTGTGGCAGGTCTGTCGGCAAAAGCTGACGGTAATCCTCAGGACAGCTCAGCTCGATAATCCGATTGATTCTGGTTGGAACAGTATTAATTTTTGCAGTTCGTTTTCTGCCAATCTTCTTTTTTTCATTCATCATTCTTGTTTCTATAACGTCTACCGTAACCACAAGGACTCTGAGTCTTTCATGCGAAACAAACTGCCTTATCATAGATATCTCTGCAAGTGCTGTGGAGAGTCTGCCTTTTTTTGAACTTTTGCGTGGTGGCATACTCTCTCCCGTTTCTGTATTAATACGGCAAATCAGCTTGTTCTCTATTAATGGATATACAACCGTAACCTGTTCCTTTTGCAGAAAACGGTCAAGCTTCGGAACAAGCTTGGAAAGGGATCGTGTCTGAATTTCAATAATCTCCTTTTCATTACGAATGTCGGCCACAGATCCGTAGGATTCTATCTCATGCTTTGATTCATCCGGCTCGAAATAGTATTTCAAGGTTTTGTGAAGCAGCTTTTCACCGTATGTACCTATTCCGTGGGCTTTGCTGTCTTCTGCCTCGGCACGCTTCAACGCATCGAAAAAGGATATTTCATCAATAAGCATTTCTGAGAGCATTAATGGCTGCGCCCCGATCCTGTGCGCCAAACACCGAGCTGCCTGCGACAAGTATATCAGCACCTGCATCTATAAGCTGTGGCGCAGTGTCGGAATTAACCCCACCATCAACCTGTATCAAGGTGTCCAATCCACGATTTTGAATTTCTGCCTTAAGTTTTCTTACCTTTTCTACAGTCTCCGGGATAAGCTTCTGTCCTCCGTAACCGGGCTCAACGGTCATTACAAGCACCATATCACAGCTTTCAAGATATTGATAAACATCCTCTATCGGTGTCATCGGCTTAACAGAAATACCAGCCATGACCCCCTCGGAACGTATATCATCAAGCAGCGTTATTGGCTCTCTGCATGCTTCAAGATGAAACGTCAGAATATCCGATCCAGCCTCTATAAATCGCATCGCATATTTTTCAGGCTCATCTATCATAAGATGAACGTCAAAGATCATATTGCTTCTTTTTCTGAGTGACTCGATAACCGGCATACCAAATGTGATGTTTGGAACAAATTTACCATCCATAACATCAAGATGCACCATATCTGCACCTGCTTTTTGTATATTATCGACCTCATTAGCAAGATCGGACAGATCTGCCGAAAGCACAGAAGGAGAAATTCTTATCATACATTTTCCTTTCAATTGTAGATTTATTAATTGTGACATTACTTTATTAGTAACATATAATAATACAGAGCCACCTGTGTGGCAGATTACGGCAAAGACGCACGGTGACGACGATAAAGAGAAAGACGTTTGATGAATTACACCGTATTAGCTTTGCCTTTTGATTGGGGTGAATATTCACCCCTTATTTTTATATTCTAAGTAAAGAAGCAATTGCGTGAGCAGCTGCTCCTTCCTCACGTCCGGTAAAGCCAAGGTGTTCTTCGGTTGTAGCCTTAATATTAACTCTGCCCTGTTCTATATTCAATGTTTTTGAAATATTGTGAACCATCTCTTCGATATAAGACGCGATTTTCGGCCTTTGGATAACAATAGTTGCATCAATATTAATAACAGAATAACCTCTTTCCCAAATCAAATTATTGACTCGTCGAAGAAGCTCCAGACTGGAGATGCCCTTATAGCTTTCATCTGTGTCGGGAAAGTGTCTGCCAATATCACCAAGTGACGCTGCGCCGAGCAAAGCATCCATGATTGCATGGACTAAAACGTCGGCATCTGAATGACCGAGCAACCCCTTCTCAAAAGGAATATCAACTCCTCCGAGTATAAGCTTTCTTCCCTCGCTGAAACGGTGAACGTCATAGCCGCAACCGGTTCTATATTCGGGAACGGAGGTCTTTTTCAATAGATATTCGGCAAAATCAATGTCCTCGGGCGTGGTGATTTTAATATTGTTTTTTCCGGTTTCAACAGGATAAACCTTATACCCACAACGCTCCACCAACATATTATCATCCGTAACATCATCAGTATTATCAGAATCCTCATGCAGAGCCAGCGCCTCATTATAGATTTTGCGTTCAAATACCTGGGGGGTTTGTGCACAGACCAGATACCTCCTGTCTACCGTTTCTGCAATGTGGCCAGCTGAATCAAGCCTCTTCACAGTATCCGTTACAAGAGTAGAGGCTGTAGCAGCCCCATGAATAAAGGCAGCCCTGACAACGTCCTCGATATTTTTCTTTGTAATAAGACATCTTGCAGCATCGTGAACAGCAATATAATCAGCATCATATGAGGTGGCACAAAAGCCTATGGAGGCAGATTCCGATCTGCTTTTTCCACCCGGTAGAATTACGCAAACCTTATCAAAATTATCAAGTTCATGGACAACCCAATCTATCTCTTCCTTCCTGCAGACTACGATTATTTCATCAATAAGATCACACTCGCAAAAAGCTCTTACTGAACGTGAAAGCACGCTCTCCCCCAGGATAGACATTTGCTGCTTTGTAATGCTACCACCCATACGGCTGCTACATCCGGCAGCGAGAATAATAGCACTTACGTAATTTTTGTCATCTATCATATACGACACACCTCCGTTCGAGTTGCTTTTGAAATATCAAAGTGGGAAAACCTTGTTTTTATAGAAATTGATTTTACACCTATTTCCCAATTTTTTGATATTTCATCCCAAATGTTATACTCATATTTTACCACAGCGAATGGCAAAATGAAAGCCTTTTTTTACTTTTTGCCTAAGTTTTTTTCATAAATATCGAAAAAAAGCAAAAAAAATCGCATTTTCTGTGAATTTTTTTTGAAAAACCTCTTGATTTTCTTTTTAATATGTTCTATAATATTGATGTGGGTGAAAGTGGGAGGTTGTTATATCTCTGTGTGGATTTTTACCAACCGTATCCCAATTCACAAACCAAAATAGTCAAAAGGAGGCGAATCGATGGCTTTTATCAGCTCATATACATATTCACTTGATACTAAAAAGCGAATTCTTATTCCGAGCAAATATCGCGATGAGCTTGGCGATAGCTTTTATATTACCAGAAGCCTTGACAACTGCCTCACTATTTATCCCGAGAAGGTATGGGAAACCTTTACGGAAGGTCTTAACAGTGTTCCCGGCCCGGACGGTGACATGGCAAGAGAATACTTTATGTCTTTTGCCCTGAAGTGTACTCCGGACAGCAGTGGAAGAATACTTCTCGAGGACAAGCATATGCAGTATGCTAAAATTGGAAAGAACGCTGTTTTCGTTGGCGCGTCCAAAACCATCAACCTCTGGGCTGAGGAACTTTGGATAGAGCGCGAAGAAAATCGCGACCGTGATGCTATCCGTAGACTTATTGCTACAAACAGATTATAGAATATTTCGGAAAGGATTATTGATTAAGATGAATAGTTTTTCTCACGTATCGGTTCTCCTTTTCGAGTGCATCGAGGCATTGAATATCAGAGACGGTTACACCTACGTAGATTGTACTACCGGTGGTGGAGGTCATTCGCTTGAAATTGCCAAGCGCCTCGGACCAAATTCCAGGCTTATCTGCTTTGACCGTGATAAAGATGCAATTGCAGCAGCAAAGGAGAGACTCAAGGATTATCTTGATAAAATCACCTTTGTTAATGAAAACTTTTCAAGCCTCGAACGAGTTATCAAGGAATATGAAATAGATAATCTAGGTGGAGTTCTCGCCGATCTCGGATGCAGCAGCTATCAGTTTGATACCCCCGAAAGAGGCTTCAGCTATATGCATGATGCAAGACTCGATATGAGAATGGATACCGACGCTCCCCTGTCGGCATATGAGATTGTCAATGAATATTCCGAACAGAAGCTCAAGGAAATCATATACGAATATGGTGAGGAAAGATTTGCCCCCAGAATCGCCTCTGCCATTTGCAAATATCGTAACGAACAACCAATAACCACAACACACCAGCTTACCGAGATCATTAAGAGTGCTATTCCAAGCGCAGCCAGAGCAGACGGCCCCCACCCTGCTAAAAGAACCTTCCAGGCTATAAGAATTGAGGTTAACGGCGAGCTTGATGCAATCAAGCCTTTGATTGATTCAGCAATAACTAATCTTGCTTCAGGTGGCAGAGTTGCGATCATTTCGTTCCATTCCCTGGAGGACAGAATTGTTAAACAGGCATACAAATCATATCTCGGTGGATGCACCTGCCCTAAAGATTTCCCGATTTGCGTTTGCGGCAGAAAACCGGTAATTAAAGAAATTTCAAGAAAACCAATATTGCCTTCGGCAGAAGAATTAGAAATAAACCCACGTTCAAGAAGCGCAAAGCTTCGAGTTGCAGAAAAATTGTAAGAGGAGATAGGAAAATGACACACACTACAAGCACTTATGACAAACTTTATGAAAATATGAAGCAGAGATTTACCGTTTCTGCCGATGATGCCGAGTATACTCTCGGAGAATATATGCTTAAAAAGGCAGGCAGCCAGAAGGCTGAGAGTGCTACTTCCCTTCCCGTTGCAATGAAAACTGCTGTTACCAGAAGTGAGATGGCAGTTTCAGGTATCGTTACCTTTGTTGATGAAAAGCTTACTATAAAGCAGGCTCCCGTTAAGGATAAGACTATCAAGTCCTTCCCCTTCCGTGCATCTGCTTCTGCTTTCTTCACTGCTGCAGTTGCTTGCGCATTTATTCTTTCCTTTGCTCTTATCGGTGCTAAGGCTCTTTCTACTCCCACCCCTGCGAACGAAATTCATCAGGACGGAATCGAGCTTAACGTTGCAGAGGTTGACTTTGATTAATGAGAAATCATTCATAATTTATCCGATTAAATAATAAGATATAGCGATGGATTCAGTGTCCGTCGCTATATTTTTTTTATTTTTGAGGAAGGTTGATGAATAGTAAGGTTAAAAAAACAACTCATAAGAGATTAACGGCAATACTGCTTTTATTTTCAATATTCGCTTCGTATCTGCTTTTCAACGTATTCAGGTTAGACTATCTTCTGTATGATTATTACAAGGACAAAACCTTTAATCAGGTGACAACCTCATCGGTGCTTAAAGCCGAGCGTGGAAATATTTACGACAGCAATATGAATATTCTCGCAAAAAACAATACCGTTTTCAGAGTATTCGTTTCAACAAGGGATATCAGAACGGCAGAAAAAAGAGACGGCGTGGATTACTCTAAAACCATATCCGAGGGTCTGGCGCCGATACTTTCGCTCGATAAAGATAAGCTGTACGAAAAATTAAAGAATTCAAACGTTCTTGACGTTACAATAAAAAAATCGGTTAGTGAAGATGAGTATAGTAAAACCATTAAGTTTATAAAAACGAACTCGCTTGAAAGACTTGTATTCACCGAGGCAGAAAGCTCACGTTATTACCCGAAGGGGACGCTGGCAGCTCACCTGCTTGGATTTACCGGAAGCGATAATCAGGGACTGTATGGACTGGAATACTATTATGATGACATACTTTCGGGAACCGATGGCTATTACGTATATGCAAAGGATGCCGGAGGGCGTACACTTGACACAGAATTTTCCGACTACTTTCCTGCCCAGAATGGATACAGCATTGTAACAACTATTGACTCCTACGTTCAAAGCGAGCTGGAGGCTGTTATCGAAGCTGCGAGAATAAACCACGGTGCCCAGAACAGAGTTACCGGAGTTGTTATGGATACCTCAAGTGGAGCTATACTTGGCATGGCAACAACCTCTCCCTTTGATCCAAATGATCCATTCACTCTTGATGAACTGTCACAAAAAAAGCTTAACGAATCAGGATACGTCCCGGGAACCGATGAATATAAGGCGTATAAAAACGAGCTGATGCAAATAATGTGGTCCAACAAGGCAATAAGCGAAACCTACGAGCCGGGCTCCACCTTTAAAATTGTAACGGTATCCACTGCGCTTGATCTTGGCATAGCAAACCTTAACAGCAAATTTTCCTGCAATGGATATATGCAGATAGGTGGTTGGCGAATAAGGTGTCACAAGACTACCGGACACGGCACAGGGTTTAACCTTGCATACGGACTTCAGATGTCATGTAACCCTTGCATGATGACACTTTCGCAGGGAATCGGGGCCGACAACTTCTATGAATACGTAAAGAAATTCGGATATTTTGAAAAAACAGGAATAGACCTGCCAAGTGAAGCGTCCACCATATTTCACCAGAAGGAAAACATAGGATCAACCGAGCTTGCCACAGCTTCCTTTGGTCAAAGATTTAAGGTATCGGTTATTAATCACCTTACTGCTATTTCTGCAGTGGCAAACGGTGGCAAGTTGGTAACTCCATACGTTGTTGATAAAATTATCGATTCAAATGGCAAAATAATTTCCGAGCATAAGACCGAGATAAGACGTCAGGTGGTGTCCGAAACGGTTGCAGACGCAGTATCGAAAATATTGATTGACGGTGTAAGTGGTGACGGTGGAGCAAAAAATGCTGCAGTATCCGGATATGATATAGCAGCCAAAACCGGCACGTCACAAAAATTCGATATACTCGATGAGAATGGAAATTCATATCTGCGTATAGGCTCTACCGTTGCCTATGCACTCAATGGCGAGCGTGGGATATCTATGATAATCGTGGTTGACGAGCCTACGTCAAACGTAAAATACGGAAGTGTGGTGGCTGCTCCGTACATATCAATGCTTATGGAAAAGCTGCTTCCTTATTTTGAATATAGATCATGCGCCGAGGAGATAAACTATACCGTTGACAATTATCTTGGTATGAATATTAACAGTGCAATTGACAAGCTGAAATCAGATAAGCTCGACTATGAAATAATTGGAAACGGTGATACGGTATTATCACAAATACCATCAAGTGGCGAAGTAATAACCACTGCACTATCAAAGATTATTTTATACACTTCTGAAAAAAGCGAAGAGCCGGTTGAGGTACCTAAGCTTCTCGGAATGACTCTTGTTGATGCCATAAAGGCTTCAATCAACTCCGGATTGAATATTCGTCTTTCCGGAGCCGAAGCAACCGAACCGAGTGCATATGATATAGTAACCGAGCAATCTATTCCACCCGACAGTAAGGTAAAGCGTGGAAGCGTAATAATAATCAGAGCAATCAATCAGAATTATGAGGACTAATAAAAATGAAAATATCAGATATTATTAACCGTGAAGAATTTATTATATCAGACGTCTCTTCAGAGATTGAATTTGATAAGCTTACCACAGACTTAAATCA
>JAFTON010000079.1 GCA_017463765.1 Clostridia bacterium
ACGCGACTAGCGCGTGGTTTTCGTTAGACAATAAAAGCCGAAGTAAAAACTTCGGCTTTTTGTGAATTGGCGATAAAAAAGATGTTTTTGTGAGTTTTCGTATGGACTTGACCCCTGTGTAAAATAAATACTTTTCGACTAAAAGGAGAAAAGCTACATCAGCACCTTTTCACTATTCACTATTACTTATTACTTGCCAAAAATCGACAAGGAAATTTTAGTGAAAAGTGAAGAGTGAAAAAGTAAAATCGACAAGCTTCTGTCGAAACTTGTCGATTTTTGGCAGGGGCGGAAGGACTCGAACCCACGACCCATGGTTTTGGAGACCAGTACTCTACCAACTGAGCTACACCCCTATGCACCCATATATTATACTAAACATTTCTTCGTTTGTCAAGTGGTTTTGGAAAAATATTTTTTTCGCCTTACGGGATTATAAAAATTAAGCTGTAAAATAAGAAAAGCTTTGATTTAACCCTTAATTATACATTTATTTCCATCGGTGATTGATTTTATTGAAAAAATGTGCTATAATACTTTTGTACAACAGCATATTTCAGCAAAAATATAACAAAACAAACATAAAGAGGGCGAAACATATGATTTCCGAGGAAACTATAGAGCTAGTAAGGAAATTCAGGGACGATCGGGATTGGGCACAGTTTCACAATCCGAAGGATCTTGCGATTTCCGTCAGCCTTGAGGCAAGCGAGCTTCTCGAAATATTTCAGTGGAGTGGTGGCGAGCTTGAATGCACCGATAAAATTGAACGAATCCGTGAGGAGCTTGCCGACGTGCTCTGCTACTGCGTGCTTTTAGCAGACAGATGTGGGCTCGATATGGATGAGATAATACGGGAGAAAATGAAGAAAAACGGCGAGAAGTATCCCGTAGAATCTGCTTTCGGCTCCAGCGAAAAGTACACCGAACTAAAAAACAAAAGTAACAAATAAAAAGGTAGATATAATTATTATGGAATTTAAAATTTTGGTTATTATCCTTGTGCTGCTTGGTGGGCTATACCCCATACTGCTTAACATCTTCAAGCGCAAATCATCCGAAAACACCATTCCCGACAGCGTAAATGACATCTACGATGATGAAACCTACGCAAAGTGGCGCAGCTATAACGCTGAGCACTCACGACTTGATCTGATAAACGGTATAGTCGTTCTGATTGTAACGCTTATCATGTTCGCTTTTAATCTTTTCTCGGCATTTGCATCGCTCTTCCCTGACGTGTTTGCCTGGAAGATTATATCGGTCATACTGCTTGACACTATCGTCAGTCAGTTGATAAGTATCGCATTCAGCTACTACTCCACAATGGTTATCGAAGAGAAATACGGATTTAACAAGTCCACACTCAAAACCTTCGTAATCGATCAAATAAGAGGAACACTTGTTTCTCTTGCGCTCTCGCTTGCCATCTCCTTTCTCATGGCAGGGCTTCACAGCTGGCTCGGAAATTACATAATAATCCTGCTTGCTCTTGTGATGTTTGCATTCTCGCTTCTGATATCCTTTCTTTATCCTATACTCAGCCGTATCGGCAACAAGTTCACCTCTCTTGAAGAAGGCGAGCTTCGTGACAGGCTGATGAAGCTGCTTACCGACCACGGCTACAACGTACGCGACATTAAGGTTATGGATGCGTCAAGAAGAACCACCAAGCTTAACGCATATTTCTCGGGCTTTGGAAGCACGAAAACGATCGTCCTTTACGATAACCTCGTAAACGCTATGACAACCGATGAGATCTGCTCTGTATTTGCTCACGAGCTGGGCCACGGTCTGCATAAGGACGTGCTGAAAATGCAGATAATGAATATCGGAAATATGCTGCTTATCGGAGTGGCTGCCTGGATCAGCCTGTGCGAGATCGGACTTCACGAGGCGTTTGGCTTTACCGAGCTGAACTATGGCTTCGCATATCTTCTGACCGGTGTATTTCTCTCGCTTATCCAGCCCCTTACGGGAATGCTTATCAACGCTTACAGTCGCAGAGCTGAATACAGAGCCGACAGGCAGGCTGTTACCGAGGGCTACGGCGAGGCGATGATAGGTGCGCTGAAAAAGCTCGCTAAGGAGAATTTTGCCGAGCTTGCTCCCACCCGTATCAGCGTTTTGCTCGAATACAGCCATCCACCACTTGCAGACAGAATTGATGCAATTAAAGCCCAATTAAGAAAGGAAAATAAGTAAAATGAAAACAAAAGTTTACTTTTCAAGAACGATTACACCTGAAAAGGTGCTTGAGCTTTATAAGTTGGTTGACAAAAAACTTGAAGGAAATGTTGCAATAAAGGTACATTCGGGAGAGAAAGGAAACCAGAACTTCCTCCGTCCCGATTTCTGGAGACCTGTGGTTGATCACGTTGGAGGTACAATTGTTGAATGCAATACTGCATATGATGGTGAGAGAAACACCACTGCAAAGCACGTTAAGCTATTCGACCACCACGGCTGGACAAGATACTTCCCCGTTGACCTCCTCGATGCCGAAGGTCCTGACCTTGAGCTTGATATCCCGAACGGCAAGGTTATTAAGAAAAACTACGTTGGCAAGAGTCTGACGAATTATGACTCAATGCTTGTGCTCTCTCACTTCAAGGGACATCCTATGGGTGGCTACGGAGGCGCGCTGAAGCAGCTCTCCATAGGTGTTGCATCCTCCTTCGGTAAGGCGTATATCCACGGCGCAGGCGAGCCTGAAAATATCTGGACGTCGGATCACGACTCCTTCCTCGAGTCTATGGCAGACGCTGCCGGATCGGTCGTGGAGTATTTCAACGGTAAGCTTATTTACGTTAACGTAATGAAAAACATGAGTGTTGACTGCGATTGCTGTGCAGTTGCCGAGGATCCCTGCATTGCCGATATCGGTATACTCGTTTCGGACGACCCTATTGCAATTGATCAGGCTTGTATTGACCTTGTTTATGCCTGCTCCGATCCCGGAAAGCCCCACCTCATCGAGCGTATCGAATCGAGGAACGGTACTCACACCATCGAGGCAGCCGCAGCTCTCGGGTACGGAAGCCGTGAGTATGAGCTTGTTGAGATTGGATAAATTTCCCACTACGGCTTGACACCGAGCTGTATTTGTTGTAAAATATATTTATGTCACTCTATTATTTACAGGAGAAACGTTATGCAGCCCAATATTTACACGATTATGACTAAGCGCCAGAATCTTCCTCTGCGTGTGCAGAAGGGACATTTTGCAACCAGCCACAGCCATATTAACTACTTTATAGACGTAACCATGCAGAAGACCCGTCTTTCAGAGGCGAAGGCTGTTGCCGATGAGCTTCTTTCCTATTATCAGACCACCACGGTTATTGATACAATTCTCTGTCTCGACGGTATGCAGGTGGTTGGCACCTGTCTTGCAGAGGCACTTACCGACAACAACTTCATGAACCTTAACGCACATAAGACCATATACGTTGTGACCCCTGAGCACACCTCGGGCAGCCAGATAATCTTCCGTGACAACATTGCGCCTGCAATCACGGGTAAGAACGTGCTTATCCTTGCTGCATCGGTAGTAACAGGATATACTGCTAAATCAGCCATTGAGGCAATAACCTATTACGGTGGCCGTGTGGTTGGCATCTCCAGTATTTTCGCTACCGTTGACAGTTATCTTGGATATGAGGTTGTATCTGCCTTCGACCCCAACGACCTTCCCGGATACACAACCTTCGCTCCCCACGAGTGTCCTATGTGCAGACGTGGCGAGAAGCTTGAGGGACTTGTTAACAGCTTTGGTTTCTCAAAAATATAGCGTTCTGGCGTTGTTTTGACAACTATAGTTCACTTTTATGGACATTTCTCCCAAATATCAGTTAAATAAATATTAAAGCCGATGAGCAAAACTCATCGGCTTTTTTTGCGCTGTTAACTTTTACGTGTCAAACCGTTATTTCACCTCGGCAAATCTTTTATACAGTGCGTTTGCAATTACAAGCAACAAAGCAAACAATATAAAATACATACCGAAGCCGTTTGTAAGAAATGGTGCAATCACTATCGTAACGGCAAGAAGAACTATGCTTTCGAAGAGCTGACTCCTGCCTCTTTTAATCAAACCGAAAATACCGAGAACCATAGCCATAAGCGCAAGGCAAAGACGAAGAAGCATCTGCAAGAATGCTATCGCCTGCACTTCAAACAACAGAAAATCTCCCGTGAAAAGAAGATATCCCTCGATGAAAACGAAGGCTGCGCCAAGCACCGTCAGCAGAAAGGACGTTACGGCTTTAAGTATACCTGAAAAGATTTTCATTCAAAATTCCTCCCTATAACAGCATCACTTAGCTCACGGGTAATAAAATCGCAAACGAAAACGCAACCGACAGCCTCACCACCGTTAAGGGTATCTGAAAGCCACCGATTTATCTCCCGAGCAGGAGTTCCGGCATAGGTGGGTGGAAATCCGTTCGGATAGTAACAGCTTGTAAAGTTAAGCACCAGCCCGTATTCAAGCCCTGATGCCACCTGAAACGCAGATTTGATATCAGAAATCTTTTCTTCTGCACTATCAACCTGATAATGATCCTGGATATACATCTTCCCAAGCTCAAAGGAGGTTGAATCTCTCCAGCCCTCATAAGCAGGAATACCAATGCTTGAGTTTTTGTATCTCGAGATAACGTGGAGCTTGCCCCTTGCCTCGCCAACCGTGGCCGGCAGATCTGTTTCTCTGCTTACAAGGCTCTCTGCCTTCAGCATCTCCTCAAGCTTATCCGTAAAATCAATATCCGAGCCGGAGGGATCGTTATCCTCCTTGAAGGAAACGAGCAAAAACTCGCTTGGATTCTCCTTGAGAAAATCTATCATACAGGACAGCACGTCCTCAAAGTCGGTAGCCTGATCCACAAAGCTATGTACCACGACAAGACGATTGTTTTTAAGCTGCAGTCTCAGGTCGAAAAATCTCACGCCAAGCTTAAGCTGCTCCTTTATCGACAGTGACTGACATTTTCCCGAAAGGTCGGCAATCGAGTGGGTTGCGCCCGAATCGTGAGTACCGGGAATAAAAAGTGTGTTCACTCCTCTGTCGTCATCAAGCTCTGACATCCATTGGCTACGGTTGCTCTGCCCTCTCTGCATCGGCAGAAATGCGATGATAGCAATCACTAAAACCACTATCGCAGAGATCGCTTTATTAACGTTACTTCTCAGCATTCTTAACCTCCAATAAACCGTAATAAACACTGTCGGGAATATTCAGATTTCCCTTTCCAACTCCGAGCCTTACGCCCGGCTTTATGCTTCCGTGATAGTCACTTCCACCACTTTCAAGAAGGCCGTATTCCCTTGCAATCTCTTTAGACACGGCAATACTTTCATCAGAATATGAGGAATGCATTGTCTCCATACCAATAAGTCCTGCATCAATAAGCTCGGGCAGCATCCGACGAAGCTGTGTCGCATCAATATCCTTCAGTGGATGGGCAAGAACAGGCAGTGCGCCAATCCCTCTCAGAAATCTTATCGCATCGGTAAGCTCAAGCCTTCTCGGTGGAATATAATATCCACACTTCTCGTCAAGAAGCCTGTCAAACGCCTCGGACACAGAACCCACGTAGCCCTTTTCCATAAGCTCGGCAGCAATATGAGCACGGTTAATGTTGCCCTTGACGTTTCTTTTCTTAATAGAGGCATAATCAATAGCGTAGCCTGCCTCGCAAAGACGCTCCACAAGCCTTATATTGCTTTCCTCTTTCAGAAGATGATACTCACGGCAAAGCTCCTCTACCTCTCCGTAACGGTCGGGATCAATAAACAGACCGAGCAGATGAAATTCTTCACCATGATAAACGGTGGAAAACTCTGTCCCTCCTATCGCAGTAACGCCAAGCCTATCTGCCTCCGAGAGAAACTCGGCAAGTCCCGTCACCGTATTGTGATCGGTCAGGGCAATTATTAAATTATGCTCCTTTGCCAGAGCTACAAGCTCCTTCGGCGTGCTGCTGCCGTCAGAGTGATTTGTATGTGTGTGCAGATCACAGCTCATTTTTTAAATCCTCAAATATCAATAATGAATTCCCTTTTTATTAGTTATCTCTGTTCTGATTTGAATACTCCTCGGACCGTATTCAGACTCCTCTCTTAAGCTGAACTTAGTTCCGTCTTTCTCGGCAACTACCGTTTTATTAAGAAATTCAATCTCATAACCAAGCGACCTGAACAGCTCTGCAAATTCATCGATGCTACTTTCCACAGTAAGACCGTACACCTTTACCTGTGGGTCGGTAATCAAAATATTGCTGACTGCCTTTTTGCTTGACATAAGGTCCGGGAATCCACTTATGTCATATAAAACGTAGTGGCTGAAAACAGGTATTTCTTGGTTCTCATCGGTTTTATATCCCTTACCAAGATATCTGTTTCCACCCTCGGTGGGAATATACTCATAATCCGACCAATCAAAGTCGGTTACGTCCTCTCCGATCCAGAGTTCAAGCGTTGTTTCGCCACCCTCCTCCCTACCGGGAAGCTTCGATCTTGCTATTTTTTCTTCAATAAAGTCAATCGGACGGAAAATCTGACACGAAGGGTCGGCAGAGCAGGAGCAAAGGCTCAGGAAAATAACAGAAACAAGAAGCAATAAACAAGTAATTTTTTTCATAAATTCAGTCCTCCAAAAATTATTTAAAATTTTGTAAAATATATTCCTTCATTTCTTTGCAGTTTTTAACTCCACCAAGCATAAATACGGTGTTTTTTATCACCAGGCTGCAGTGGTTGCTTTTCATCTCGCTCTTTGTCTGTTTAATAATAAAATCATCTGCAGGAACGTCAAAAACGGTAAAGCTCTCACCACTCTTTTTATCGGTTATATAAAGACGGGCTCCCTCAAAGCGCAATGAGCAATCGTTTGGTTTTCTCAAAGCAGTGATCAGGCAGGAAATCAGAGCTATGATCTCAAGGAAAAGGAATGCCTGCCAGGAGATAAGGAAAGCAAAGCAACATAAAGCGCTGCATACTGCAAAAATAATTGCAACACTTCGGTAAAATGTCCGCATCAACATCTTCGTATCGGTTTCGGTCTCAAAAAACTTTTCTTCCATTAATCATCCACCCCTCTCTTTTTTGCCTTGATTTTAGTTCTTGTCAGATCATAGCTTATCCCGAGCAGCCATTCGACCGTCGCATCGTCGCAGGAGCCGTCAAGAGCCACCGTAAGCCAGTGTGTCTTGTTCATATGATACGCAGGATAAATCCCCGGCTCGACTCCGGCTATCGACTCGATAACCTCGGGCGCACATTTCATATTCACTACGTCAACACTTCCCTCTCCCGAAAGCCCAAGTCTCGATCGGGAAATATTCATCGCAATGGCAAACCACTTGCCACTGTCTCCGTGTCTGAAAACCCCGGTGACAAAATCCTCTTCAAAGGGATAATCGGCTTTTACATTGTACCTGTCGTAGACAAAAGCCTCAAATTCTTCTCTTGTCATCTTAACGCCCTCGCATACTTTTTAATAACATTATATCATAAACTCACTCTAATTACAAGATTTATATTATTAGTGGTTGAAAAAATAATCAATCTGTGATAAAATTAGCATAAATACAGATGCTAGCCATAAGAAAGGATTTATATTTATGAGTAATACAAAAAGCCTTGAGGAAATAAGAAAACAGTTTGAGGGCGATCGCTTCGCTGCCGAGAACGGCGCCGTGATCGAGGAGGTAGGCTTCAACAGTGCAACCTGCAGTCTTACAATCACCGATTCACATCGCAACGCCATGGGCGCAGTAATGGGTGGAGTATATTTTATGCTGGCAGATTTCGCATTTGCCGTCGCAGCGAATCAGGAAAAAATGGACTGCGTATCACTTCGCGCCGACATAGCCTTCTTAGACAGCGCAAAGGGTGACAAACTTATCGCAAAGGCAATCTGCGTTAAAGACGGAAAAACAACCGAATGCTACCGTGTGGACGTAAGAGATGCTTTTGGACGCCTTGTAGCTACTATAACCGTTACGGGCTATCACATAGGAAAATAATGATAAAGGAGAGATAAAAATGCTGAATATAGGTGATCGTGCGCCAAGCTTTACACTTAAGGATAAAAACGGAAATGAGGTAAGACTATCCGACTTTTCCGGCAAAAGAATTGTTTTATATTTCTACCCCAAGGATAACACCCCGGGATGCACAAGACAGGCGTGCGCTTTCGCAGGAGCGTATGAGGAGTTCAGGAAAAGAGGCGTGGAAGTTATCGGAATCAGCCGTGACGGTATCGCCTCTCACGTTAAATTCGCAGAAAAATATAATCTTCCCTTCGTGCTGCTTTCCGACCCCGAGCTCGAGGCAATTAAGGCATACGGTGTCTGGCAGGAGAAGAAGCTCTACGGAAAGGTCAGCTTCGGTGTTGTTCGCACCACCTTCATCATTGATGAAAACGGAATTATCGAAAAGGTACTGCCGAAGGTTAAGCCGGATACAAACGCTGCGGAAATATTAGAATTTCTATAAATGACTAAATAAGGAATTGACGAGGTGAGAATATGGCAATGTGGAATCCATGGAGAGGTTGCAAAAAGTGCAGCGACGGCTGCCTCTATTGCTATATCCACAAGGGCGATGCAAAGCGTGGAGTTAATACGAGCATCATCGAAAAGACAAAGGACTTTGCAAAACCCATAGAACGCCAAAAGAGTGGCAATTACAAAATGAAATCCAGCATTGTCTATACCTGCTTTTCAACAGATTTTTTAATTGAAGAAGCAGATGCGTGGCGCAATGAATGCTGGAATATGATAAAAGAGCGCGAGGATTGCACCTTTCTCTTTCTCACAAAACGTATTGACAGATTTATGGACTGCATCCCTGATGATTGGGGCGACGGCTATGAAAATGTGGTTGTTTGCTGCACTGTTGAAAACCAAAAGAACGCAGATTATAAGCTCGGTATATTTTCAAAGCTCCCGATCAAGCATAAGTGTATCACGGCTCAGCCACTTATCGAAGCCATCGATATAGAACGGTATCTTGACGGTGTTGAGCTTGTGACGGTTGGTGGCGAATCTGACACAAACGCAAGGCCACTTGACTACGCTTGGGTGCTTGATATTCGAGAACAATGCATAAGAAAAAATGTATCCTTTGAATTCAGACAGTGTGGAACGCATTTCATCAAGGATGGCAAGGAGTATAAATTACAAACAAAGGATCTCTGCGCTCAGGCAAGAAAAGCAGATATTGACTTTAGACGCAACAGTTGATTAATTTCCAATTTGTAAAGCGAGCCGGATTAAAAATAATAAACTTTCTAAAAATTAAAAAACAAAAAACACGGAGACCTGTTATGAAAAAAATAAGAAGGCTTTTACCCTTTATTCTTTCAATAATGCTTCTGTCAGCCTGCTCTGCTCCCGGTGGTTCTGCGAACAGCTACCGTCAGATCAGCATGGACGAGGCTGTGGAGATGATGAGAGACGAGAAAAACTATATTATTCTCGACGTGCGCAGACCCGACGAATATGCCGAGGGGCATATACCCGGAGCAATAAACGTTCCAAACGAGGAAATAGGCACTGCCGAGATTCCCGAGCTTCCCGACAAAACACAACTCATACTCGTGTATTGCAGAAGTGGCAGACGAAGCAAGGAAGCCTCTGAAAAGCTGACGAAGCTCGGCTACACCAACATCGTTGAGTTCGGTGGTATCCTCGACTGGAAGGGCGAGATTGAAAAATAAGATATGTGGAGAAAACAATGGCAAGCAGTAAGGAATATTTAGAGTTTATTTTGGACAGTTGCAGCGGTCTTACGGCTCACGCTATGATGGGTGAATATATACTCTACTATGGTGGCAAGGTTGTTGGTGGCGTTTATGATAACCGTTTGCTTGTAAAGCCTACGCCGTCAGCAACCGCACTATTACCCGACGCACCAAAGGAGCTTCCCTACGATGGCGCGAAGCCTATGCTTCTTGTGGAAGATGTTGAGAACAGAGATTTACTCGCTGAGCTCTTTAATGCTATGTACGAAGAGCTGCCCGAGCCGAAGAAAAAGAAGTAAATTTATTTTACGAGGTAATTATGGCAACGAAAACATATAACAAACTGGTAAGAGATTTAATTCCTGATATTATAGAGAAGGAAGGAAACGAGTGCAGAACTCGGATTCTCTCGGACGAGGAATATCTTAGGATGCTTGATGCCAAGCTTGACGAAGAGCTGGCTGAATATCACAAAGACCAGAATATCGAAGAGCTTGCCGACCTGCTGGAGCTTATTCGTGCTGCAACAATCGCACGTGGTTACACCCTGGAGGAGCTGGAGGCAGTAAGAGCCGAAAAAGCCCAAAACCGTGGTGGATTTGAAAAGAAAATTTTCCTCATTGACGTGAATGAAAAAATCAATTAATCTACACCGACTTGTTAAACTTTTAGAACGAAAAAGCTACCATATTAACTCACCGAAAATTTAGAATTTGATGGGGTGAACCAAAGAATGACAATCAAAGATATATGCGATATATTAAGAGCAGAATTATATAACAACGGTTTTGAATATGGTTTTATTGTTAATGACCAAAAATATAAACCAAATATGGATAATGGATTTGATAATGAATACTATCATCTTGCCAAAACGATTTATATTGTCCAAGCTCCATCTGTTACCCTAAAGGAAAAAATCGGAACTTGTGTAGATATCGTTTTAGTAATGAAATTCATACTTGACAATCTGAATATTCCAAGCAAAATATGGTTGCTGTATAACAAGAGCAAAAACAAAGTGCATACTATACTTACATTTGAGGCAGAAAGAAAAATCGTATATTTGGAGCTTACACCCCAATCCTCTAAATCGTGGTATGGTCAAGAAATTGTTTACTCAAACGAACAAGAGCTTTTGCGTGAGTATGAAAAAAACAATTATGATATCTCTGATGTAACAAATTTGATTACAGTTGGAGAGCGACCATACTTTTTATTGAATAAATTAAACTGACAAATTTCAATTTGTAAGGCAGGCTTGGAAGAGGGGGATTCGTCTTTGGCGAAGATTTTTCGCTCTGCCACTGGTGAGCGAGGAAGATTTGAAAAAGTATTTAGCCAAACCTCGAGCTGAGCGTTCAAAAGAAATTCCCGTAGGCGTCTTCTCCTCCCGTAAAGAAAATTCTCTGCCACTCGATATGGGTGGCAAAGATCATAATAGCATAAATATTGTGCTGACGAGCAACGAAAGAGCTATGTTCATTCACCTGCTCGAAAAGCGAATGGAAATATACCCCGATGCTATGGATATCAACCGAGTTGCAAAGATAACCGGTTATTCGAGGACTACCATACTGCGACGAGTACAAAACGGTGATATGTTTGCCGTAATGATGAATGACGAATACGCGCTCTCAAAAGCGAGTGTCATAGAGTTCTTCGCAAGTGATAAAGCGTTTAGAATATATAATAAATCAAAGTGGCATGAAAAGGCGATAAGGTGGTTTGTGAAAGAGATGTATAAATGAGGAAAGGAGCTCAAAAAGAGCTCCTTTTACTATTGAAAAAATGCGTGATGTGTGGTATAATAAACTCACAGATAAATAAGAATTTTAAGGAGCAAGGATAAATGAGATGCAACAAATGTAATGAAGAAATGTTTAATGCCACGTTAACCGGAAATACCTTATATCCTTTGATACTTTCTAACAAGAAAAAAGGAATACTGGAACCTGAAAAAAGATGTTATGTTTTGTGCTACGTATGTCCTGAATGTGGATATATCGAACTTTATGCAGAAAAGCCCAAGGAGTTAAAAATCGATTGACAAATTCTAATTTGACGAGGTAAATTAATATGAAAAACAATAAAAGTAATAAAATTGTATCAGTTTTGAATTTCCTTCCAGCCTTCTGTTTTTACATTTGTGCAATAATTAATTTTATTGATGACAGTGGAATGGGAGCATTATATTTATGCTTGGGTTCAACTTTTTTGTGTTTAGGTTCAGTCTGGCTAAATAAAGGCAAAAAAGATAAAGATGATAAGTAAATTCCAATTTGTAGCTATGTAAAAGTCCTTTTGCATCGTGATTTGGGCAAATGGAAAAGGCATTTGATAGACGAAAGAACGAAGATCGACTTATACTGATGGC
>JAFTON010000080.1 GCA_017463765.1 Clostridia bacterium
CAAATAAAAAAAGAGAAAACCATAGGTTTTCAACCTTAGATTTTCTCGGTTAGATAAATATTGATGGTAGAGGCACATTTAAGAGTACCTCTACCTTTTTTGTTCGGCGTAGCCTGTAATGAATCATCTCCTAAGCAAAAGGCGTTGGTTCGGCCCCAATATGGTGTGCAATGAAGTCAGTCAAACATGTATTTGGCCGGCTTTCTTTTTTTTACTGTTTTATGCTGTTTCTGTACTCAATGGGGGACATTGAATAATTTTTCTCAAAGGTTTTTGTAAAATGCGATGAATCGTAAAATCCTGTTTTTTCCGCAATTTCGGATATAGAGAGTGTCGTGCTTCGCAGCATAATTGATGCAGAATTAATGCGAATTTTCGCAATGTAGGACGAGGGGGGCATTTTGCATATTTCCTTGAATTTTTTAATATATGATGAACGGGAAATGTGTGCTATACGTGTAAGATCTTCAATTGTAATCTTCTCAAAATACCTCTCGTGAATAAAGGTGATCGATTCCATAAGCGCTCTATCCTCTTTAGGAAAAATCTCTTTTTGCCGATTTCCTTTCGTGTATGCGTTACATAAAAGGCCTATGGAAATCATAGCAAAATTGCTTCGTATTGAGCACTCGACGATACTGTAATAATCTTCATAGTGAGCAATTTGCTTAAGAATATTCAGCGTTGTTTCCAGCTCACCTGCTGATAGGGTAAGATGAAGTGGGTCTGTGGTCTTTCCTCTCATAAGTGGCTCTGCACCGAAGAGAATATTGAACGAGGGAAGCTGTTGCAGATCGGCAATATATTTAATCATGAATGCGTCACTTAATATGATGTGAAAAACGTCAAAGTTTTCACCACCAACATATCCATGGCTTATTTCAGGTGGAATAATAAAAACATCACCGATATTGGCATTTACATAATTATCGTTTATATAATGAATACCGCTTCCTTTGGTAACGATATTAATTTCATAGAACTCCTGCTCGTGCATTCCAATGTCATAGTCCTTCATCAAAAAGGCATGAACAAGGTCGGAGGAATAGTTGAAAAAGTCTGAGTGCGTATAAAAATAATGCTCGTGATTTCTCGGTCTTTGAAAGTTCATATTTTTCTCCCTCATTGGAAAATAATATCACGCTTTATAGTAAATCTATTGTTAAAATCAACAAAAAAGCAAGCGAATATCTTATCAATTATTGCTAAAATTAATAATAAATAAATGATTTTACAATATAGTATGTATTATTATACCTTGATTATAACACAAAAACCCCGTATAATCAAGGTGTAAATTGGAATTTTTTAAATTAATAAAACAAATATTGGAGGAGAAACGATATGAAAATAGTAAAAAGGATTTTGGCGATGACTCTTTGCATATCATTATTGTTTTCCTTGCCCGCCTGCTCATGGCTATCATCAATTATTACGGGAAATGGTGATAAACCATCTCCGGACTCAGGGAACGGCAATACAGGGGGAAACACAAATATGCTTGATTTATCAGAATTGACAGTAAATTCCACTGACACACCATTGAAGCTTTGGTATGATGAGGAGGCTCCTTTCATCAACGAATGCTCTCCCGAAGCATCTATGATGGCGGGACAGGACATCGGTTGGCAGAATTGGTCGCTGCCTTTGGGCAACGGTTACTTCGGTGCCAACGTATTTGGCAGAGTGGATACCGAGAGAGTGCAGATAACCGAAAAGACTCTCTCCAATCCATGGCAGATAGTAAAGGTTTCCGGTGGAGTCACATCCTGGCCTCAGGTTGCAGGACTTAACAATTTCTCCGAAACCTATATTGATTTTGGTCACAATCCAGAGGGCGTTAGCAACTACTCAAGATCGCTTGATCTTCGTACATCTATTGCACGTACAAGCTACGATTACCAGGGAGCATCCTACTCCAGAGAGTATTTTGTGTCCTATCCCGATCGCGCCTTGGTTATTCGCTTAGATGCAGAGAACGGACCGCTTTCATTTACTCTTCGCCCCACAATTCCATTCGAACAGAGCTATATGAACGACCCCGGTGACGGGCTTTCCAAGACAGGAACTGTTGTTTCAAAGGTTGAGGGTGACGTCGGCTGTATCGAAATCAGTGGTACGCTGGGCTATTATGACGTAGATTTCGTTGGCTATTACAGAGTATATACCACCGGTGGAAGCGTTACTGCCGACACGGTTGAGCATAAATACGTTGATTCAAACGGCAAATCTATTACCGATATAGACGGTGTTATCAGAGTAGACGGCGCATCCAGTGCAATTATAGTTGCTACCTTCGGAACCGACTACGAGCTTTGCGCGAAGAATTTTGAAAACGGACAGTACAGTCATAATAAGCAAACTGCGTCTACAAATCTTGATGATGCACGTGACAAGGTAACTGATCAGCTTTACGCCTTTGAGGACTATATCTATGAAATGAACGTTGACGAGGCTTACTCCTATCTTAAGGACAGACATCTTGCAGATTATCAGGAACTTTTCGGCAGAGTTGATCTTAACCTTGATTTTGATGAAGAGGATCTTGCACTTACCACCGATGCGCTTCTTAATAAATACAACAGTGGTACAAGAAGTGCATATCTTGAGGCTCTCCTTTTCCAGTATGGAAGATATCTTATAATTGCTTCTTCAAGAGAGGGAGCGCTTCCCGCAAATCTTCAGGGAACCTGGAACTGCTATAACGTTCCTGCCTGGAGCAGTGGATATTGGAGCAATATCAATATTCAGATGAACTATTGGCACGTTTTCAGCACCAATCTTGAGGAAACCTTTATTCCTTACGTTGATTACAACCAAGCATATATGCCGGTTGCTGAAAAGACTGCCAGCAATCTTATAGGCACACACAATCCAGCTATGTTCAATAAGGACGGTGGAAACGGTTGGACAATGGGCGTATCGGGAAATCCCTTCTTCTTCAACGGTGACCGTTCCTGCGGTAACCTTGGACTCCTTACCCAGCTTTTCTATGAGTATTATGAGTTCACCAAGGATGAGGAAGTTCTTAAGACGGTATATGACGTGCTTGCAAATGCAGCAAGATTCGTTACCAAGTGCGTTAAAGAGTATGACGGAAAATACCTTGTTGAGTATTGCGATTCTCCCGAAATGTATGTAAACGGCTCCTGGTATTATACAACCGGAACCACATACGCGCAGACGCTTGCTTATATTAACAACTATGCTGCTCTCCAGTGTGCAAAGGAGCTTGGAATTGATCTTACTGACAGCGATCTGCTTTCTTCCAAGGAATATTCTATTCTCTCTACCATACTTGAGCAGATCGATAAATATGATCCTATCAATGTTGGCTTGTCCGGTCAGATAAAGGAATTCCGTGAGGAAGATTACTATTGCTCTCTCGGAAATCCCAATCACAGACATATTTCACAGCTTGTCGGTATGTTCCCCGGTAACATTATTAACTCAAGCACAGAGGCCTGGCTTGATGCCGCACTTGTTTCGCTTGCAGGAAGAAATGAAGGACTTACCGATTGGCCCTCAGGAACAACTGCTACCAACGAGGCAAGCATTGTAGCCTGGTCCTGGGCTCATAAGCAGGCTCTCTATGCCAGAGCAGGCGAAGGCGATATGGCTCTTGAAATGCTTGCAGGCAATCTGAGAAATTCCACTCTCGAAAATCTTCTTATGGTTTGTGGAAAGATATTCCAGATTGAAGCCAGCAGTGGAACCACCGCGGCATTTGCAGAGATGATCCTACAGAGTGACGAGGGCTTCATTGAGATACTCCCTGCTATTCCTACCTGTTGGGAGAAAGGCTCCTACACAGGTATGGTTGCCAGAGGAAACTTTGAGGTAAGTGTTGCCTGGGAGGATGGCGTTGCAACAAAGATCAACCTTCTCTCCAGAGCAGGTGGCAGAGCAAATATTAAATATCCGGAATTTTCTGACGTAAAGGTTTATAATTCTCTTGGCGAAAGCATTTCTTACGAGATGAGCGAGGATAAGATTATAAGCTTTGAAACAATCAAGGGCGAAACCTATTATCTCGTAGGCTTTGAGAAGATTGAAAGAATAGAAAAGCCCGGCAACTTCGGCTACAACAGAACAGGCTATAATGACTTTAATCTTAGCTGGAATGCCGTTTCGGGAGCAGAAAAGTACAACATCTACGTTGCGTACGAAAATGACGCTACATACACTTATGTGGGCAGCACCTCGAACACAAGCTACAACCTTAAGGTTGAAGCAGGCAAGGAAAATCTTAGAAAAACCTTTGTGGTTACTGCTATAGGCAAGGGTGGAATCGAGAGCAAGCGAGCTCTTTGCTATTCCAATCCTATTGAGGTTTCTCTTGAGCTTTATTCGCTTTCCTGGAGTGTATCCGACGGTAAGCTTAACGTCAAGGCAAATGCCAACGACAATGCAGGCACTGTTCGACTTTATGAAAAGGCTATCGGCAATTACGTGCTTGTTGCAGAGGAAAAGGCTCTTACAATATCTTATGATTACAATCCCACAAGATCCTATGCGATTTCTGTTGTTTCCAAATACACAGGTGAGGAAAGCGAGCTTGTGCCTCTCACACCCGGAAACAATGCAGACAATCTTCTTAACAACAAGGATATGAGAACTTCCGATAGCGATGGCAAGCTTGAGGTCAAGGTTGATCTGGGTGAGGTTTATGCTCTCGACGAGCTTAGGATTTATATTGAAGATTCCACTCCTCTTGGCGACAGACTTGTTATCGAAATACTGTATCAGGGTGAATGGCACACAGCTATTCTCTGTCAGTCAAGAGAGGATATCCTCGCATATCTCTCGGATTCCTATCTTGCATTCAACCTTGTCGGTGGCAAGGCAAATAAGATCAGAATTGCATATCACTATGACGGAGACGAAAGCCTTGTTTCTGACATTACTCTTAGTGGAAGTAGAATTGATAATGAAAAGGTCGAGCTTGAAAATGTGTTTGCTAACAAGCAGTTTACTCCTTCAAACGATTCTGCCGGCAATATTTACAGCGCATCCTACGGTTATCAGACATTGACCGACGGAATAATTTACCAGGAAAGCAACGGCAGATATTCCAGCAAACTGAAGGGTGGTAAGGTTGAGGCAACCATTAATCTTGGCGATGTATATACACTTTCTGAATTTAAGATCTATCTCTATAAGGACGGACTCTCAAAGTTCGGTAATGGACTTCAGGTTCAGATACTCTTTAACGGAGAGTGGACTACGTTTATTGATTGCCAAAGCGAAAGCGAGCTTGCCGAATATTTGGTTAAAAATCCCGACGGTGTTGGCGATTGGCTTGTGTTCATGCTTGATGACGTTTATGCATCCAGGATCAAATTCACAATTCCCTCTCAGACCGATAGCGGTTGGACTACGTTTTACGAGATGGAGTGCTTCGGAGTAAAATCTACCGTGATCGATCCGGATGCAGGCTCCGATCCTTCGGTTGATCCCACTCTTATTGGCAACGTTTTTGCAAATAAACAGTTCATCCCCACAGCCGAAGCTCTTGCAGAGGTTTTGACTGCAGGCTGGTGGCAGGGTGGTGGCTATGAGGCTCTTACCGACGGCAACAGAATGGAAGATCAGGTGGGAAGATTCTCTACCAAGATGAACAACACCACCGTGTTTATGGATGCGACCATCGACCTTGGTGGCAGCTACGAGCTTCAAACGATGAAGTTCTACATTTACGATGCTGCCAAGAGCACCGACTCTACGAAGAAGGCAAGCGTTGGTAAGGATCTGTTGATCCAGGTTTATTCTGACGGTAGCTGGCATGACGTTGTGGTTTGCTTAAACAACTCAGAGCTTACCCAGCATCTTGTTATCGAGGACGGACTCAGCAATGATTATCTTCAGTTCGATCTTGAGGGAGTGAAGGCTGAAAAGCTGAGAATTTACATCTCCGGTGCTGAAACCACCGACGGAATAACCTTCCAGGAGATCGAGTGTAGCGCAAAATGATTTTGGGTTATTCCCATATTAATTGATTAAAAATGCATAAGAGGTTACTTGCATATCCCCTTTTGCAGATTTAAAATAATAAAAAACGAGGAAAAAGTTATGAAGAAGAGTATTTTTCTATTAGTTTTACTGTTCGTGTTTGTACTCGCATTTACTGCTTGTGACAAACTGCACAAGCACAGCTGGGCAGAGGCAGATTGCGAAACGCCCAAAACCTGTTCGACATGTGGCAAGACCGAGGGAGAAGCTCTCGGACACACAGAGGAGATCCTTCCCGCGAAGGCGGCAACCTGCACCGAAACCGGTCTTACAGAAGGTAAGAAATGCTCGGCTTGTGGAGAGATCCTTGTCGCACAGGAAGAAATTCCCGCGTCCGGACATACCGAAGAGCTTGTCCCCGGCAAAGCAAATACTTGTACCGAGTCAGGTCTTACTGCCGGCAAGAAATGTTCTGTTTGTGACGAAACTCTCCTTGCACAGGAAGTAATTCCCGCACCCGGACATAATGAAGAGATTCTTTCCGCAAAGGAGGCAACCTGTACCACTAACGGACTTACCGAGGGTAAAAAGTGTTCTGCTTGTAACGAGATCCTTGTTAAGCAGGAGGTTATTCCTGCAGCACATAAGGAAGAGATCATCCCCGGTAAGGCAGCAAGCTGTACCGAAATCGGTCTTACAGACGGTAAGAAGTGTTCCGTTTGTGGCGAAACTCTCCTTGCACAGGAGGAGATTTCTTCTCTTGGACATAAAGATGGAAATAACGATTTCACCTGTGACGCTTGTGGAGCAGATCTTTGCACAGATCACGTCCCTGCAGATCCTATTATTGAGAACAACGTTCCTGCAACCTGTCAGAAGCCCGGCTCCTACGACAGCGTAGTTAAGTGCTCTGTATGTGGCGATGAGATCAGCAGAGAAAGCAAGATTCACGAGCAGCTTCCTCACACCGAGGAAGTAGTTCCGGGTAAGGCGGCAACCTGTACCACTACCGGTCTTACTGAAGGTAAGAAGTGTTCCGTATGTGGTGAAACCCTTGTTGCACAGGAGGAAATTCCCGTAATAGCACACACCGAGGAAGTAGTTCCCGGTAAGGCAGCAACCTGTACCACTACCGGTCTTACCGAAGGTAAGAAGTGTTCCGTATGTGGTGAAACCCTCGTTGCACAGGAGGAAATTCCCGTAATAGCACACACAGAGGAAGCAGTTCCCGGTAAGGCAGCTACTTGTACTGCCAGTGGTCTTAAGGACGGTAAGAAATGCTCTGTTTGTGGTGAGACCCTTCTTGCACAGGAGGTTATTCCTGCACTCGGACACCAGTGGGGCGAGGGCGAGAAGAATCTCGACGTTACAACCTATAGATGTGATAGATGTGGCGTTAGCAAGGCAGAGTCCGAAAGTCTTGAAAATAATGAAAACATCTTCACAAATAAGGAATTCGTAGGTACACCCGAGGCTCTCGGTCAGGTTCTTGTTGCAGGCTGGTGGGCAGGCGGCGGATATGAGGTGCTTACCGACGGAATGATGACCGAGGGGGAAGGCAGATTCTCAACTCTCCTTAATAAGACCACAGCATTTATGGACGGAAGCCTTGATCTTGGCGAAAAATATGTGCTTGGCACTTTGAGATTCTATATTTACGATACAAAGGAAGCAATCACCGAGGTGGCTAAAAAGGAAAGCGTTGGCGCAGACATTCTGATCCAGGTATACCTTGACGGTCAGTGGTATGACATTGTTAATTGCGCAAATAACGCAGACCTTTGCGATCACCTTGTGATTAACGAAGGTCTCAATAACGATTATCTGGAATTCGATCTTTCGGATATCGTTGCAGAAAAGGTCAGATTCTATATTTCCGCGTCCGTCTCCCCAAATGGCATTACCTTCCAGGAGATCGAGTGTAACGGCGCGCTTCTCGTTGAGCATGTTCACACCGAACAGATCCTTCCTGCAGAGGCTGCGACCTGTCTTACCGCAGGTGTGACCGAGGGTAAGGTTTGCTCGGTTTGTAACGAAATTCTCGTTTCACAGGAGGTTATTCCCGCACTTGGACACGATTGGAGCGAGGGAGCAGTAGCAGACGGTGTTACTACATATACTTGTGGTAATTGTGGTCTTGAAAAAATGGAATCCGATGCTCTTGAAGACGTGGATAATCTTTTCGCAGGAAAGAAATTTAAGCCTACCGCAGAGGCGACAGCTTCTATTCTCTCTGCTTCCTGGTGGAACGGTAGTGGATACGAGGGTCTTACAGACGGAATAAAGACTGCGGATAATGCTATCGGTAGATTCTCTACAATTATGAACCTTTCGGGCTTTATGGATTCTACCATTGACTTTGGAAAAGAGGTTGTGCTTGGTAGCCTTAAGTTCTATATTTATGAAGTAAGTGCAAAAACCGAAGCACAGATCAAGAGCAGCATCGGTAAGGATATGCTCATTCAGGTATATTCAAACGGAGCGTGGATCAACGTTGTAATTTGCCCTGATAATGAGGCTCTTTACGGACATCTCGTTTCTGTTGACGGTGTAAACAACGATTACCTTGAATTTGACCTTTCCGGCATCGTTGCCGAGAAACTCAGATTCTACATCTCCGCATCCTCCAGCTCCTCCGGAACTACCTTCCAGGAGGTTGAGTGTAACGGTAAGGAATTCCCCTCAGATGAGCCCGTGCTTATTGAAAACGTATTTACCGGCAAGCTGTTCGTTCCCACCGAGGGCGATGCAGCAGGTAACGTTTACAACGTTAACACTCACGGATACGACAAGCTTACAGATGGAATAACCAATCAGGAAACCAAGGGCAGATATTCAGGTAAATCTGCTGCAGGCGTATTGGTTGAGGCAACCTTAGACCTTGGTGGAACATACGATTTACAGGAATTTACCTTCTATCTTTATAAGACAGGCCTTACCGGTTCCTTTGGATCCGAGCTTATTATTCAGGTTCTTTCCCCCGAGGGAGAGTGGGTAACCGTGGTTCATTGCAAGACAACGGAGGAATTGCAAGCGCACATAGTTGCTAAGAGTGACACGGATGCAGGAGACAGGCTTGTGTTTGATCTCGGTGGCGTAAGTGCTACACAGATCAGATTCACAATGCCCACAGGTACTACAACCAAGTATCCCTCTATGCACGAGATAACTTGTAGCGGCTACGCAAAGTAATATCTGAAAAATCTGCATAAAATCAAACTATTTTTCGGGTGGCGCGATAGACTTTTATCGCGCCACTTTTTTAGCAACCGAAGAAAGCCTTACTATCTCACAGGTAGCAAAGCTTTTTTCTTTCTTTGGCTGTCGGAGCTTATGGGATTTTGAACCTCACGAGCTACGCTCTATGACCTGAGTGCATCAGCCGAAGGCGAAATGCACCGTCGGGGTCTATGTCCACCGTCGCAACGGCGGCATACTGCGTTAATTTCTCGTGTCCGACCGACGAATAGCAGATAACCCCTTGACTTTTTTACAGATGTATGATAAAATTAAACTGCAACAAAGGATATCCGAGACGAAAGATAAAAAAGATTTATTTAACGGTAAAATTATAGATACAAGAATAGATACAAGAAAAGGAGCGATATTATGAAAAAAATTATCTGCACGATTCTTCTTTCAGTTATGCTTTTGCTTAGCCTTTGCTCTTGTAAAATGCAATATCTGCCGGTTTTCGGTGAAGCTATGGATATGCCTTACTTTGTAATACAGGAGCTTCCAAGAAAGAATGTGGGAGGCGAAACAACGCTTGAGTTCTGGATCGGAGAGATCGTTGATGAAAGCGATTACGAGGGGCATGCGATAGTATACGACGGATTCCTCGGCGAAGGGTATTCAGAGGACGTAAAATTGGGCACCGCCACACATACGACGGACTATTACGTACACTACACGGTGAGTAATTATCCCAAGGTGGATTCCAAAACGTCGGGAATAGTTCGCATAGAGATCACCGATCCTTCAGTGAAGATCTACGGTCTGACCACCGAAAGCAGCCTTGACGACTTCGCAAGGGTATTTGACGCTTTGGGTGCTAAGGTCAGCAGGTCCGAATATAATGTCAATGCAAAGCTTGGTGACGTATGGTTCCAGCTTAGCAAGCTCAAAGGTCTCACAGGAGAAGGACTCCCGAAGATCCGTATCGATACCGATCAAATGGGTATAGTCCATATTGATTAAATCCCATTACATAGATAAATTCATATTTCAAAGGTGTCGTTTTACGTTTCACCTGCACAACCGAAGAAAGCCTTACTATCTCACAGGTAGTAAGGCTTTTTTCTTTTGTTTTTGCAATTAAAAGCTTAGTTTTCGTTAGCCATAAGGCTAACCAAATTGAACAAATGCAATTGTTGGAAAAAAGACAAATTGTTATTGACATATACCAAAAACCATGCTATAATTAGCATATACCAAAAACAAGGATCTGTGTAAAATGCCAAGAACAAAAAAATGCCGTAAGGTTTGCAGAATGCCTGTCGCAGATACATTTGTTGCTAATTCAGCCAAAGATGAAGCGATCATTTTAACTGTTGATGAATATGAATGTATTCGATTAGTGGATTATCAAGGATTTTCTCAGGAGCAATGCGCTGAATATATGCATGTTTCTCGCGCGACAGCACAGCTTATTTGTGATACTGCAAGAAAGAAGCTTGCTTCAGCTCTTGTGAACGGATATACAATTCGCATAGAGGGTGGTGATTACCATCTTTGTGATGGGGAGGAAGCGCACTGCGGATGCGGAGGATGTCAAAAGCACTGTAAACAAAAAAGTGATGAGGAATAACTAGCGTTTTCACGAAGAATTAATATTTTAGAAATGGAGGTATAGGAAAAATGCGAAGCAAGAATTGTAAAAACATCGTTGTCATTTTGTGCATATTAATAATCGTAG
>JAFTON010000008.1 GCA_017463765.1 Clostridia bacterium
CGGTCATATTTCGGCTCTTGCGTCATCGACGCAATTCACTACCGAAATGCCGCTACGCTACGCTCGACGTATGCCAATACGCCTCACGCTCGCAAACGAAGATTTCTGCTCTAAATAAAGCAAGCCCCGAAAGGTGCTTCGCACTAAGAATTCAGCAGTTGATGTTTTTACTATTCGCAAAGCCTTGATATTGCTGAATTCTTAATGACTCAGCCGCTTTTTCTTTTTCGGTAAAACAATAGTTAAAAAAACATAAATAATAATAGTTAATAATTCGCCTGTTGATTTTATAAATATTTTATGTTATAATTATTCTGTATAATTATAGTGGTATAATATGCCCGTTTGGAAGGATTTGTCGGGCTGTTATGAAAAAAGAGAAGGGGAAGGGTCGATGAGGATACTTATTGCCGATGATGAAATTGAGATCAGAAAGGTGCTGAGGCTTCTTTTGGAGAATGCAGGACACAGTATCGTTGAGGCGTCCGACGGTGTGTGCGCAGTTGAGGCTGTGCGACAGGACCGTGAGATCGATCTCTGTATTATGGATATAATGATGCCTAATATGAGTGGTATCGAGGCGACTAAAAAAATAAGAGAGTTTTCTGCCGTTCCTGTGCTTTTTCTTACTGCCAGATCGCTTGAGAGCGATAAGGAGCAGGCATACTCGGGTGGTGGCGACGACTATCTTGTAAAGCCTTTTTCCTCCCGTGAGCTGCTTATGAAGGTAGAGGCTCTGACTCGCCGATATACAAGCTACAGCGCCAAGGAGAGCGCAGGAGAGGTTATTCGCCTCTGGGGTGGAGTTCTGCTTATGCCCGAGACCCGTGAGGTAACGAAGAACGGTGTGACCATCGACGTGCGTGAGAAGGAGATGGATATTCTTATCTATCTTGCAAAGAATCGCGGCAAGGTTGTCAGTGCACCCGAGCTTTACGAGAGCGTGTGGGGCGAGATGCCTCTTCAATCCTCGGGAAATACCATAACGGTGCATATACTCACTCTGAGAAGAAAGCTGGAGGAGGACCCCTCCTCACCGAAGATAATCCGTACCGTATGGGGAAAGGGATACCAAATTGACTGATTATAAGGAACGTGAGGGCGAGCTTAAATATCGCTCACTGTATATAGGACTTCTTTATAACGTGGTAAAGGGACTTGTTTTTGCAGTCGTCATATGGCTTGTGATAATGCTTCTTTCCTACTACGTTATCGGGGTTTATTTTACAACCCCCGATATGAAGGCAGAGCGACGTAAGGAGTACCTTAAGGACCTTCAGGGCTTTGTTATTTCGAATGCTATCGGTGAGGAAAACGCCGAGGAGATTGCCGAGTGGGTAAGAGAAAACCCTTACGTTTATCTTATCGTTTATTACGGCAGAACCTCTGCGAAGAATGAAAGGCTGTATCCGGACGATAATGCGAGTGAGGGGAACATCTCTGATGATAACACCGGCAGCAAGCCCGGTGAGCTTATGGGCTCGAGAATAGACGAGACGCTTGACCGTGACCAGCTTGTTGCTGATGCGACTGCAGGTGGTTATCACAGGATAGAGCTGTTTGACGGTAATAACGTTACGGTTGCTATTGCGGAATATACCGAAAACCTTTATTACGCAACCTTTAATATTACCAGCTTAATTGTGGCAGGACTTGTATTCACTCTTTCGCTGGTAAGATATATTAGGGTTATTATCGAGCGTATCAAGCGCTTTGAGAGTGACGTTACTATCGTATCCGAGATAGATATGAACTATGAGATTGTCAGCGAGGGCGCAGACGAGATTACCAACCTGTCGGGTAAGGTAGAGCAGATGAGGCAGAGCATGCTTCAACATATTCAGAGCGAGAAGGAGGCAAGGGCTATGAACGCCGAGCTTATCACCTCGGTCTCTCACGATATAAGAACGCCTCTTACCGTCCTTATGGGATATATCGAGATGATGAAGGAGCACGGGGGTGACGAGGTAATGGAGAGCTACGTTTCTGCTACCGAGAGCACAGCCATGCGCCTTAAGCAGCTTGCCGACGATATGTTCAGATATTCTCTCGCCTACGGTGGTGTGGAGGATTCGGTAAAGCTTGAGGAATATGACGCAAGGACTCTTATCGAGCAGCTCTTCTCGGAGCACTTTCTGCTTATGCGCGAGATGGGCTACGACGTTCAGGTTGACCCTATTGACGATAAGGTGGAGGAGGGCAGCATTATTCGCTCCGACGCACCTCATCTTATGCGAATTGTTGATAACGTTTTCTCAAATCTGCGCAAATATGCAGATATAAACAAGCCGATTTACTTCTCTGTGGAAATGCTTGACTCTAAGCTTGTGCTTGAATGCAAGAACACTATCCGTACCGACACGGAGGGTGCCGAGAGCAACGGTATCGGTCTTAAGACCTGTAAGAAGCTGGCATCTCTGGTTGCCGAAAGCTTTGAGTATTTTACAGAGGGCGACAGCTTTATCTGCCGACTCGTTATTCCCATCAGAGAGCGATAGTAATACAAATAAATGGAGAAAATATGATTTCCTTTAAAATACTGACCAAAGAGGTTAAAGAAGAGCTGCTTGATGAGATAGAGCTGAAAACACCGGGGGCTGATTTTCACCTGGCAGAAATGAATCTTGACATCTTTCTTAACCGTGATGATGATATTGAATATGCCGTAAGCCACTCTCACGGCTGCCTGCTTTTCCGTATTTTTGACGGTGAATACAGCTTTTTATTCCCACTTCCTTTGCGCGACGATTCGGATCCCGTAGGGGCTTGTTCCGATATCTGCAACTATGCCGTAAAGGAGGAGATTCCTCTCGTTTTTCTTGACGTGGAGGTAGAGGAGCTTGGCAGGCTGCTGTCAATGTTCCGACATGCGAATATCGACTCCTGCGACCCGGACAACAGATTTTATACCGTTCGTGTGATGAGCGAGGCTGCCCTTCTTGACGGCATTCCCACCGTGGTGGGAGAGGGTGATATGGAGCTTTCGCTGATCACTGCCCGTGACGATGAGATCTATGCAAGACTCTGTAAGGATGAGGATACCAATAAGTATTGGGGCTACGATTACAGCCGGGATGAGCCTGATCCCGATGACGTGTATTTCCGTGAAACTGCCGAGTCGGAGTTCTCTCGGGGTGTGTCAATCTGCATGGCAGTTCGTATTGGTGGCGTTTTTGCAGGAGAGGCTACGCTGTACGCCTTTGACCTCAGGGGTGGCTGCGAGTGTGCAATAAGACTTCTGCCTGCCTTTCGTCACAAGGGCTATGCTACCGAGGGGCTGAAATTGCTGAGGGAGCTTGCCGAAAATCTCGGGCTCGTATATCTCTGTGCCACCGTCTATGCCGAGAACGTTGCGTCGGTGCGCCTGACACAGAAGGTGCTTAAGGAGCAATCAAGACATGACGGTATAGTTAAATTTAAATTATTATTGTAAATAAAAGTTAGCATATTAACAAAAAACGAGGAAAGGAGAGCTAAAAATGAAGAGACTGACGGTTGGAATTCTGGCGCACGTTGACGCAGGCAAGACCACACTCTCGGAGGGACTGCTCTTCTCCTCGGGTAATATACTGAAGCTTGGCAGGGTGGATAAGCGTGATGCGTTTCTCGATACCCACTCGCTTGAGAGGGAGCGTGGCATTACCATATTCTCAAAGCAAGCGTTGCTTGAGCTTGACGATACGCTTATCACCCTTATCGATACTCCGGGTCATATTGACTTTTCCTGCGAGGCAGAGAGGGCTATATCGGTGCAGGACTATGCTATCCTGATTATCAGTGCTACCGACGGTGTTACTGCCCATACCAAGACGCTCTGGCATCTTCTGGCAGCGCGAAGCGTACCGACCTTTATTTTTGTTAATAAAACCGACATTTCCGACCGTAGACGTCACCAGCTGCTTGACGAGCTGCGCGTAAATCTTTCCTCGCGCTGCGTGGACTTTACCGAGGATTCCACCACCGACTTTTTTGAGGCGTGTGCGTCGGCTGACGAGAGGCTGATGGAGCAGTTCTTTGCCACCGACACGGTACAGACCGAGGATATCCGTCATTCTATATCGAAGCGCAGGATATTCCCCTGCTTTTTTGGCTCTGCGCTTAAGATGCGTGGAGTTGGCGAGCTGCTCTCGGGAATAGATAAATATACTTTGGAAAAGAAATACTCCGAAAGCGTTTTCGGAGCAAGAATATATAAGATTGCCCGTGACCCACAGGGAAAAAGGCTTACCTACCTTAAGGTGACGGGTGGCAGCCTGAAAACCAAGGATACCGTTGAGATCACGCTCCCCTCGGGTGAGGTGGTAAACGAAAAGATTGAGGAAATCCGACTTTATTCGGGCGAAAAATACAAGAGTCTTTCGGTTGCTCCGTCGGGAACGGTTTGCGCCGTACTCGGACCTGCGTCCACAAGGGTGGGAATGGGTCTTGGCTTTGAGCCCTCGGATACCCAGACGCTCTCTCCTGTGCTTGACTACCGTATGCTGCTGCCGAGAGAGGCGAACAGCTATGAAACCTATATGCGCCTTACTGCGCTGAGCGAGGAGGATCCGAGCCTTGCCCTGTCCTATGAGCCTGCCACCCACGAGATTCGTGTAAGGCTGATGGGCGAGATACAGATCGAGGTGCTGAAGAGGCTGATTTCAGATCGCTTCGGTATTTCGGTGGAGTTTGACGAGGGTGAGATACTGTATAAAGAGACGGTTGCAGACACTGTGCTCGGCGCAGGTCATTTTGAGCCGCTTCGTCATTATGCCGAGGTGCATCTTCGTATTGATCCTATGCCCGAGGGCAGTGGGATTGTCAGCGCAACCGAGTGCGCTATCGATACGCTTAGCCTTAATTGGCAGAGGCTTATCATCACACATATAGAGGAGCGCACCCACCGTGGCGTTCTCACCGGCTCGCCTCTTACCGACGTGAAGATTACTCTCACTGCAGGTAAGGCACATCTGAAGCATACCGAGGGTGGTGATTTCCGTCAGGCAACCTACCGTGCTATCCGTCAGGGACTTATGAAGGCAGAGTCGGTGCTGCTTGAGCCTACCTTTGATTTCCGTATCGAGCTTCCGAGGGATAATCTGGGCAGGCTTATGAACGATATTACCTCAATGTATGGCACAGCCTCATCTCCCGAGATAAACGAGCATACTGCCATTCTGGAGGGCAACTGTCCCGTTGCAACAATGCGCTCCTACGCCTCCGAGCTTCGCGCCTATACAAAAGGAGAGGGCAGAATTGCTCTTACCGTCGGTCGGTATATGCCCTGTCATAACACGGCAGAGGTTATGGCGAGACGTAACTATACCCCCGAGCTTGATGAGAGAAATCCGTCGGGCAGTGTATTCTGTAAGGGTGGATCGGGCTATGCTGTTCCCTGGGATGAGGCAGATGCATTTATGCATATCACCCCCGGTGGAATCGCCAGAGAGGTTGCTGAGCAGGCTGCTACCGTCCGTGTGGCAAAAAAGCTTGATTATCGTGGTACGGTTGAAGAGGATAAGGAGCTTATGCGCATCTTCGAGAGCACCTACGGTAAGATAAAGAAGCGTGTGGTCGGCGAGAAAAAGGAAAACGCAGCGCCCGTCACCGAGAGGAAGGAGCGACCGAAAAAGCAGAAGCCCCGTGGCGATGAGTACGTTATCATAGACGGATATAATTTCATCTTTGCCGTTGATGCCTTACGGCGCGCTGCAGAGAGCGATCTTGCAAGGGCGAGAGACCTGCTGACCAGGCTGATGTGCGATTACGCTGCCTTCCGTGGCTGTAAGGTGATTATTGCCTTCGATGCCTATAAGCGTCGTGGTGGAGAGGGAAGCGTGGAGGAGATCGGCGCAGTTACCGTGGTTTATACCAAGGAGTGTCAGACTGCCGATGCCTATATTGAGCGCACCACCTATGAGATAGCAGAGCATCACAGCGTCAGGGTGGTTACCTCAGACTACCAGGAGCAGCTTGTTATTCTTGGCAGTGGTGGTCTCAGAGTAAGCGCAAGAGAGTTTTACGCCGAGATACTCGAAACCCTTAAGCTTATTCGTGAGAAGATTGACGGATATTTGAACTGAGGTTGAATTTAGTTTAAATTTTCCTGTATGAGTATTGAAAAACAGTTTGAGGATGATACAATATTATTGAAAAGCATTATTTAAAAAAGGAAAAGAATATAGTGAATCTTATAAAAAGCAAGCTTTCCGAGTCCTTAAGCTCGGTGTTGCCAATAGCGCTTATCGTGCTTGGGCTGAGCGTTACCGTAGTACCCATATCCACGGGAGATATGTTTCTGTTTCTGGTGGGAATAGTCTGCCTTGTTTTCGGTATGAGTCTCTTCACGGCAGGCGCTGAAATGTCTATGCAGCCACTGGGCTCCAAGATTGGTTCTACCGTTGGCTCAAGCAAAAAAATCTGGCTGATAGCCTTTATCAGCTTCATAATAGGAATTCTGGTTACCATATCCGAGCCCGACCTGGTTATCCTTGCCGAGCAGGTGAGTGGTATGGAAAATATGATACTTATTCTCACCGTTTCTGTGGGCGTTGGTATCTTCCTCGCTATCGCAGTTATGCGTATAGTGTTTAATTGGAATCTAACTGCCATAATGATCGTATTTTACGCCATAGCCTTCGTTCTCGCCTTCTTCGTAGACGACAGCTTCCTGTCTCTCGCCTTCGACTCGGGTGGAGTAACCACAGGACCTATGACCGTACCCTTCATTATGTCTATCGGTGCAGGTGTCTCTGTATCAAAGCTTTCGGGCGATGACCGTGGCGACTCCTTCGGCATTACCGGACTCTGCTCAATCGGCCCGATAATCTCGGTGCTTGTGCTCGGTATTGTTATGAAGGTCGAGGGTACATATATTCCGGTTGTTAACGATGCCGTTGTCGATACCAGAGAGGGTGTATCCAAGTTTGTTCACGGCTTTGGCGAGCATCTTCTCGACGTTCTTATCGCGCTTGCTCCCATTATTGTTTTTGCCGTATTGTTCCAGCTTCTGACCCACGCCTTCAACAAGGGTCAGCTTATCAGAATGGCGATCGGTATTGTATACGTTCTTGTGGGTCTTGCAATATTCCTTACCGGTGCGAACGTTGGCTTTGTTCCCACGGGTACTGCAATCGGCACCAGCCTTGCCAAGATCGGTGGTGGCTGGCTGCTCGTTCCCATTGGTATGCTGCTCGGCTACTTTATCGTTAAGGCAGAGCCCTCGGTTTACGTGCTCAATAAGCTTGTTGAGACAATGTCGGCAGGCGCTATTTCGGGTAAGACAACCGGACTCGGTCTTTCCATCGGTGTGTCGGCTGCGCTTGGACTTGCTGCGCTCCGTATCATCACAGGTATAAATATTCTCTGGTTTTTGATTCCGGGCTATATTATCGCACTTACCTTAAGCTTCTTCGTTCCTAAGATATTTGTGGGTATCTCCTTCGACTCGGGTGGAGTTGCAAGCGGTACGATGATGTCTGCCTTCGTTCTGCCTCTTTGTATGGGCGCATGTAATGCCCTGGGTGGAAACGTGATGACAGATGCATTCGGCTGCGTTGCATTCGTTGCTATGGCACCTATTATCGCCATTCAGATCTGTGGTCTTGTCTATAAGATGAAGGCAGAAAGCCGTGTAAGGAAATTCGTTTCTGCAAGCGAAAGCTTTATTGATTATGAATATGACCGTGACGTAAGAAGAAGTAACGTCTATACCAAGTATATGGCAAAGGAGGGAATGAAGAATGGCAATAAGAAAGCCGACTCCTGAGAGTAACCGTGTGAAGCTGCTTGTTGGTATTATCAACAAGGAGGATGAGCTAAGATTTACCGATATAGTGAACGAGTGCTCTACTGCAGTGCATTTTTCGGGTGTTGGTCACGGCACTGCCAGGAGCGCATATATGAGCTATTTCGGTCTCGGTGAGATTGAGAAGCGTATTACAACCTCGCTTATTCCTGCATCGGCAGAGCATAACACCCTTAACGCCATTGGCCACGGACTAAAGCTCTATCTTGTGGGACGTGGTATAGCCTTCACCATTCCTCTCTCGGGTATTTCCAATATCATAAACGATGCTATTCTCTCGGGTGTTGATAAGCCTGACAGACCCACGGGCATACGCGCCCCGATTTCAAGAAAAAAGGAGACGAAAACCATGCACGAGCTTGTAATTGCAGTGGTTAATACAAAATATACCGACGTGGCTATTGAGGCAGCCAGAGCTGCAGGTGCTACCGGAGCAACCGTTTTCCATACCAAGAGCGTTGGCAACGAGCGCGCCGAGCAGAGCATCGGCACCGGCATAAACCGTGAGACCGACAGCATCTTCTTCCTCACCACCCTGGAATATAAGACCAGAATTATGGAAGCCGTTCGTGACGTAGCAGGCCTCAAGACCGAAGGAGGGGCTATTATTTTTTCTCTCCCGGTTGACGACCTTGTGGGGGTTGGGCGCTTCGAAGACTACGTAGACGGCGAAGAAGACTAAATTTAGCGATACAGGGCGTTTTCCCAGCTCGACGTAGGAAACTACGCCTATCGCTGTGAAGAACCCCCTGTCTCATCTAAATTTATTGGATTTTGCGATACAGGACGTTTTCCCAGCTTGTAGCAATATATAAAATTCTAAAAAGTATGAAAGCGAAAGGAGCGATAGAATGAGGCAAAGAATATGGAATCTGATTTTTTCGAGATATTTTGTTTGTGCTCTTGTGATAATGTTAGAGGTGCTTATGATGGCGTTTGTTATTGCTGCTGCGTCTATCGTTTCTTACCTGTTTCTTGCGCTGACGGTAATCGTTGATTTCATAACGGTTATTGCGATAATCAACCGTGATGCCAATCCCGAATACAAGGTTACCTGGACTATCGTAGTTGTTGCATTGCCTCTTCTCGGCACTTTGCTTTACGTAATTTTCTACCGTCGCCGTGTTACAAAGAAGGAGGAGCTGCTGCTTAAGGAGTCCTTTACCAAGATCAGATCGCTCCGTGGCTCGAACCATGCCTTTGATATGATGCGACGTCGCAGTCCTCTCGCAGCAGGTAAGGCGAGGGCGATTATTAACGATGATCCTCTTGCAGAGGTATATTGCCAGAGCAGCTCTGTATTCTTCCCATCGGGCGAGGAGTATTTCAGGGTTATGGTAAGCGAGCTTAAGTCGGCAAAACGGTTTATCTTCCTCGAGTATTTCATCATCTCGGTAGGAGAGCTGTGGGAGGAGATACATACCATCCTTGTTTCGAAGGTAAAGGAGGGGGTTGAGGTCAGGGTACTGATGGATGACTTCGGCTGCATGAGAAACCTGCCACCCGATTACGAAAACATTCTGCGCCGTGAGGGAATACAGGCATACCGTTTCGCAAAGGTAAGCCCTGAGATGTCCTCGGTGCATAACAACCGTGACCACCGAAAGATATGCATAATCGACGGCAAGGTCGGCTTTACCGGTGGTGTGAATATAGCCGACGAGTACGTTAACAAGACGGTTCGATTCGGACACTGGAAGGACGGTGGAATTATGCTGAAGGGCGACGCCGTGGGTGGTCTGATGAAGCATTTTCTCTCGGGCTGGGATTTCACTGTAGGCTCTATCGGAGAGTACAAGAAGTATTTTGATGCCGTCACTCCTTTGAAATGTGCAGACGGTGGATATTATCTGCCCTTCGGCTCGGGTCCTGCGCCTATCTATGAGCGACCTGCAGGAAAGAATGCTTTTCTTAACCTGATAAATCAGGCGCGTAACTACGTTTATATTACCACACCCTATCTTGTCATTGACTACGACCTTACCGAGTCGCTTTGCAACGCTGCATTGCGTGGTGTTGACGTGCGCATTATCACACCCGGCATTCCGGATAAAAAGAAGGTAAAGGTAATGACAAAGAGCTCTTATCCCTATCTGATGAAAGCAGGGGTGAAGATTTATGAGTATCTGCCCGGCTTCATTCATGAGAAAACCTTCGTCTGCGACGATAAATATGCCGTTATCGGAACGATAAACTTCGATTACCGAAGCCTTGTGCATCATTTTGAGAATGCAGTATGGATGTACGCCTCCCCCACCGTCCTTGTGGCGAAGGAGGAGTTTCTGAACACCGTTAACGATTCTGCCCGCGTTGATGAGGAACGCTCAAAGCTTACTCTTCGTGAGTGGCTTACCAGGAATGCTATAAGGCTTTTTGCGCCTCTGTTGTAGAGCCTTAACGGAGAACATGCAGTCAAATTTCTTTCAGGCAGGTTAAAAAACTGTTTTGATTTTTAAAAAATAAAAAGAGAGAACGTTTCAGAGCTTCATCCGATTTGTTCTCTCTTTTTCTATTGTTTTTTTACTGATGTAAAAGCAAAATGTAATAATATGTAAATAACTATTTACAAAAAGCTGTGTTATTCATCAATATCATTAAGAAGGCACTGGTCTACGGGAACTATAAAGTCCTCAAGCTGTGTTTTGTCCTCTTCGGTGCGTCTGTACTTCGGAACCTTTCTGCCCCTTCTCTTAGGTTTGCGCTTTGGAGCCGACTCATCCTCACCGTCGTCCTCGTCATCATCTTCGCCGTCTGCAATAACGTTATTGGTCTCTGAGGATTCTCCCTCCTCGCCGTCGATATCTGTTTTCGTGGATTTGTGGGGAGCCCCGGTTTTTCTGAATCCGGTGGCAAGGTTATCCTTAACACTTCTGAGTTTTTTTCTGATAAGGCTGAGGATAAGCTCAACTATCAGCCTGATTACAAGGAACACTGCGCCGAGGAATGCTATGATTATTGCCAGAGGTGATACTGCCGACATCGATGCAACCAGGGCATAGACAGCAGTAATTGCGCTTACCGTCCTGGCTACAAGCTTAAAGTTTTTGTAATAATGCTTTATCTGCTTAAGCTGCTTTCCCTTGCGCTTTGTGGAAAGGCGCAGCACAAGGTACACTGCCATAAATGCTGCCGTTACGAGTGCGAGAGTAATATTTATTACCATCACACCTACGTCAGCATAGATTGAGTATATTAAATATAAAAGATAGATTGTATAAACCGTAAGGTTTACCGAAATTGACAGGTTGCGAAAAACCTGAGATATGCTTACCACAACCGTATTTTTCTTTTTTTCGGGCTGTCCGTGTGGACTGTCCTTTCGGGATTTGTTAAAAATGCTGGTTTTTGACAATGTAATTTTCTCCGTTTTATTTTTGCTTTTGGTGTTTTCGTATATTGTACCATAAAAGAATGAAAAAGGCAATAGCAACGGCATATTTTTCTTTTCTCTGGGGAAGAATAATTCTAAAAAAAGAAAAGGTGATTAAAGCTATGTGTACGGCGATAAGATTTAATAACAGATACTTTGGCAGAACGCTTGATTTTGAGAGGGGCTTTGAGGAGGAGCTTGTGGTAACACCGAGAGACAGTATGCAGCTCCTTGAGGCGAGCAACCGTTACTCAATGATGGGTGTGGGGGTTGTATCCGACGGTATACCTCTGTATTTTGACTGTGTAAACGAATGGGGACTTGCTGCTGCAGCGCTGAATTTCCCACATTATGCCGTCTATTCGCGTGATACTTCGGGTACGGCAATACCGTCGGGTCGGTTGATCTCCTATCTGCTCGGTATCTGTCGCAGTGTAAGCGAGGTAAAGGACGTGCTCGGAAAGATTACCGTAACCGACGGTACAGAGCAGGTGGGAGCCTCATCGCCTCTGCATTGGATATTTTCCGACGGTCGAGAGTCGGCTGTGGTGGAGTCGGTTCGTGACGGCATTCGAGTGATGGATAACCCTGTCGGCGTGCTTACAAACTCGCCTCCCTTTGATTATCACCTGGCGCAGCTTGCAGCCTACTCTAATCTCAGTGTCAGAAATCCTACAACCACCCTGGGTGGCAGTTCTCTTTATTCCGGAGGTATGGGAGCGATTGGACTGCCCGGAGATTATTCCTCCACCTCGCGCTTCATTCGAGCCACCTTCCTGAAGGAAAGCTGCTTTGACAGAGCCAGGGACGTTGGCGAATGGGAGCTGAACCGAACCTTCGATATTCTCTGTTCGGTTATGATTCCGAAGGGCGCAGTTCTGAGTGACGCAGGCCAACCGGTGTTTACCCGATACACTGCCGTCATAGATATGGAAAAACCCTCATATTACCTGACCTCCCCCACCTGCCGTACAGTCCACACCATAGCCCTTTCGGACTCTCTCTGCAACGCCGGGGAAATAAAAAGCTATCCGATTTATAGGGAGGAAAGAATCATCCCGATCATAGAATAAATAAAAATGGCAGCCAACCCTCGTGTTAAAGCTGCCATTTTTAAATTGACTTTTGTTTTTTAATTTTAGAAACACTATCTCGTCTTCAAAATTTCTCTTGCTTTGAGTATGGCGATCTGGGTTTTTGCATCGGTGATCTCGCCGTTCATAACCATTTCGTAAAGCTGGTCGAGGGTGAAATATTCAACGTCGAGGAACTCGCCTTTATCAAGGTGGCTTTCACCGAGGGTGATTTCCTCTGCCATGAAGATATGGATGACCTCGTTAATCAGCGCAGGGGAGGGGGCAACACTTCCGAGATAGGTGTATCTGTTCGCCACGGCACCCGTCTCCTCATAAAGCTCTCGCTTCGCACCGTCGAGAGGTGGCTCGTCGGGGGTATTCAGCTTTCCTGCGGGAATCTCCAGCATCACACGTCCGTGGGCGTAACGGAACTGCCTTTCCATAATCACACGTCCGTCGGGCAGAATGGGAATAACTGCCGCAGCGCCGTTATGAAGGCTGATCTCGCGCACGCTCCTCGTTCCGTCGGGGAGCAATATCTCATCCTTCACAACGTGAAGGGCAACACCGTGGAATATTTCCTCACGGCTGATTTGGGTTTCTGTAAGCTTACTCATCATTTTTCCTTTCCAAACCAAGCATTTTCTTCAGACTGACAATATCAATTTGTGCCAAAAGTATGGCAATAAACACAATTCCACAACCGATATACTCACGCATACTCATCTTTTCACCGAGGAAAAGCGCAGCGCCGATTACCCCAAACACCGATTCCAGCGACAAAATCATTGAGGCAACAGTAGGGTCGGTATCCTTCTGCCCGATAATCTGCAGGGTGTAGGCAATACCACTGGAGCAGATTCCGAGGAAGAGCAGTGAGGGAAGCACGCCGATACTGCCGACGATATCAATTCCACCCTCAACAATAAAGGCAAGCAGGGTGTTAAGCACAAAGGCAACAAAGAACTGTATGAAGGATAGCCTTACACCGTCACAGTCGGAAGAAAAACGGTCTATTGCAATTATATGAAGGGCGAAAATTATCGCACACACAAGCACCAGCGCATCGGACATCTCAATTGTAGAGCCGGGCTTTATGCACAGAAAATAAAATCCGACGATTGCCACGGGGATACTGATAATTGAGAGCAACGATGGCTTTTTGCCAAGAAAAGTTGACATTATCGGTACAAAAACCACATATAGAGCAGTTATAAAGGCTGCCTTACCTGCATCTGTTCCGGAAAGCCCGTACTGCTGAAAGGCAGTGGCAACAGCCATAATTATACCTGCAATAAGCCCACCGATCAGTTCTCTTTTTGTAAAGTCAAGCATGCCACGCTTTGCATCAATTCCCCTGCCGTTTTTGGTAAGTCTATCCATAATCGGTATCATTGCGAAGAGGAATATGGAAGCAAGCAGGCTTCTCGCAGAACCTACGGTAAAGGCAGGGATTACCGCAGCCTGCTTTTGCGAAATGAAGGCAGCGCCCCAGATAACCGTAGCTATTACCAAGAGAAGTGTTGAGAGCCTTTTTTTCATTGCTGTATACCTCGCTTTCATAATAGAGTCAAACTTAAGAAATGTTAAAAAAATAAAGAATTATCAAAATAAGTTGAAAAGTTAAATAAAATGTGCTACAATTAAATATATAAAATATTTTTTGGTCATTGGTCAGGATATTTACATTCATCAATTCTATTTTTTCGTGAGGGGAAAAACGAACAGCCTCTCATACGAAAGGAACATTTTTATGAAAATAGTTATTATCGGTCTTGGTACAATCGGTAAAACCATACTTAAGAATCTTGCAAACGAGGGTCATAACGTTACCATTATCGACGAGGATAAGGATAAGGTAGAGAGCCTTATCGAAAAATATGACGTGTCGGGCGTTGTTGGAAACGGTGCGTCCTTAGCTATACAGAAGGAAGCCGGCGTGAAGGGTGCAGACCTTGCAATCGTCCTGACGGACAGCGACGAGCTTAATATCTTCACCTGCCTTGTTGCAAAGAAGCTTGGTGTTAAGAATACCATCACCCGAGTAAGAAATCCCGAATACAGCAGGCAGATTATGGATATGCAGGACGAGCTTGGCATCTCTATGATCGTAAATCCCGAGAAGGATACTGCCACAGAAATATTCAATATGATAAACCTTCCCTCCATAGGTCAGGTAGATCACTTCGGTAACGGCAGAGCGCTTCTGTTCGAGATTGTTGCCGAGCGTGGCTGCTCGCTTATAGGACAGACTCTTATTTCAATCGGTAAGAGCCTTTCCACCAGGGTGCTTATCTGTGCTGTACAGAGAGGGCAGGAGGTTATTATTCCCACCGGTAATTTTCTCATTCAGGAGGGAGACAGAATTCATCTGACGTCTGATGCAAAATCCCTGCGTGACTTTATCTCCGAGATAAATCTTGCCAGATCTCCTCTTAAAAATATCATGATCGTAGGTGGTGGCAAGATCGGCTACTACCTAAGTGACGAGCTGTCGAGAAAGAAGTATAAGATAAAGCTTATCGAGGGAAATCGTGAAGCTGCAGAGGAGCTTGCCGAGAGTCTGCCAAAGGTAACGGTTATCCACGGCAACGGTACGCAGCACGACCTGCTTATCGAGGAGGGTATCGAGGCTATGGATGCCTTTATCGCCCTTACCAACACCGATGAGGAAAATATGGTTGTCACCATGTTTGCCAACAAGCTTAACGTAAGAAAAACCATTACTCAGATCAAGAGCGACGATCTTTACGGTATGCTTGACGAGCTTGGCATTAACAATATCGTCTCGCCAAAGAATATAGTTGCCGACAGAGTTATCAGCTATATCCGTGCTATTGCAAACAAGCGTGGCAGTAACGTGCTTACCCTTTACAGACTTGTAAACGATAAGGTAGAGGCGCTGGAGTTCCTCGCGAAGAGAAAGCAGGATAAGATATATGATAAGCCTCTTAAGGAGCTTAACATAAAGAAGGACTGTCTTATCGCCTGCATAATCAGAGAAAACGAGGTGGTTATCCCTGACGGTAATTCCACCATAAAAATCGGAGATAATATCATCGTTGTTACAACTCACAAGAATTTTGACGACTTGATTGATATATTTGAGTAATAAAAAATGAATTTTATTAAGGTTGGAAAAATACTTGGCAAGATTATGATTTTGGAGAGCATACTGATGCTTGCTCCTCTTGCCGTTTCTATTATTTATAAAGAAGGGCTCAGAAATATTCTCGCCTTCCTTATTCCCATTGCTTTGCTGCTGCTTGTGGGTATTCTCTTGCAGCTACCGAAGCCGAAGAGGGATAATCTATATCAGAAGGAGGGCTTTGCCCTTACTGCGATGGTATGGCTGGTTATGACTCTGTTCGGCGCATTGCCTTTTGTTATCAACAAAGATATACCTGATTACATCGATGCCTGGTTTGAGATAATGTCCGGCTTTACCACAACGGGCTCCAGCATTGTTACGGATATAACAGCGATATCGCATTCAGGCTTGTTCTGGCGCAGCTTCTCGCACTGGATCGGGGGTATGGGTATACTTGTATTCGTGCTTATATTTATTCCCGAGAGCAACGAGGGCTCGTCGATGCATCTGCTCAGGGCAGAGAGCCCGGGTCCCCAGGTTGGTAAGCTTGCCTCTAAAATGAAGGTTACCACCAGAATACTTTATCTTATCTATCTTGGCATGACTGCTATCGAGATACTTATTCTTTGCTTTGGACCTCTTACCGATTATGAGGCAATGCGCGAGGCTCTTGGCGAGCCGTTGGCTTCTGCATATCATAACGATAAGCTGTTTAATGCACTGCTTGCCTCCTTCGGATGTGCAGGTACGGGTGGCTTCGGTTTTATTCCGAACAGTATGGAGTATTTCACACCCTTCGCACAATACGTGATGTCGGTATTCCTGATTTTATTCGGTGTCAACTTCAGCCTGTATTACCTTATCCTGATAGGTAAGATCGGTCAGGTGTTTAAGAGCGAGGAGCTCAGAAGCTACTGCCTGCTTCTCGTATTTGCGGTCGGACTTGTGTTCCTCAGCCTTATGGGCAGCTTCGGCAGTGTTCCACAGGAGTATACCGTAGAGGAGGCATTCAGACACTCACTGTTCCAGGTGGCGTCTCTTATTTCCACAACCGGCTTCTCTACCACCGACTTTAACCTGTGGCCGATGCTCGGCAGAACGGTGCTGCTGGTAGTAATGCTTACGGGTGCGATGGCGGGCTCTACCGCGGGCGGTATTAAAATATCCAGAATCGTCATCGCCTTCAAGGGTGCGATGGTAAATATCAGAAAGCTGATAAATCCCCGCTACGTGCCTAAGTCAAAGATCGAGGGCAAGCTTCTTGAGGAGCGTACCACCAACGACGTATTCTCCTTCATTACGCTCTACTTTTTCCTGCTTATCGGCGTGGTGGTGCTGTTGTCCTTCGATCCGATAAACGGTCAGGCGGTAACGATCGTGTCGGATGCAGGTGAGTATACCGTAACGCACGATTTCTACAGCAATTTTTCGGCAACAGTAGCCTGCCTCTCTAACATAGGCCCCGGCTTTGAGGCTGTTGGTCCATACTCCTCCTACGCAGGATTCAACTGGGTGTCAAAGATAACGCTCACGCTGACCATGATGATCGGCAGACTTGAGATCCTTCCTGTGCTTATTCTCTTTAACCCTAAAACCTGGAAGAGGGTTTGATATTTTTAAAAATGGACGGTGAGAGCCGTCCATTTTTGTTGCCTTACGGCATGAATTATTCGGTTGTATAGTTGTCGAAGTAGCCCTGGATATGAACGATAGGTGTGCCCTTATCGCCCGAGCCGCTTGTCAGATCGCAAAGCGAGCCTATAAGGTCGGTGAGACGACGGGGAGTAGTACCCTCGGACGCCATTTTGCCAACAAGGTTTGCATTCTTCTTTTCAATCTCTTTCTTGATCGCAGCCTTAAGCTCCTCACCCGAGAGGGCTGCAAAATCGTTATCGGCAAGGTACTTAAGCTTAAGCTCGTTTGGCGTACCCTCAAGACCCGGGGTATAGGCAGGGGAAACAACAGGATCGGCAAGCTCCCAGATCTTTCCGACGGGATCCTTGAATGCACCGTCGCCGTATACCATAACCTCAACAAGCTTGCCGGTAGCCTTAAGGATTCTGTCCTGAATATCCTCTACCAGCGACTGGCAGTCACGGGGGAACAGCTTAACCTGCTCCTCGGTAGCCTTGTTTGAGCCGAGCAGACCGTACTGACGGTTGTATCCCGAGCCGTTTACCGATTCGGAGAGAATTTCATCAAGGCCGTAAACGGTCTCGCCACCGTTAGCCTTGAGTATCTTCGCAGTTCTGTGCCTTGTGTGAATGTCGCAGTAAAGCACCTTCTTTGTGTAATCGAGGATTGCCTTAGGATTGTTTGCGAAGATGATTTCGCACTCTGCGCCTTCGCCACGGATAAGGCTCTCGTAGTATTCAACGTAGTCAACGCCGGTGAAGCGATGCTTCTCATATCCGAAAAGCTCGCGATATTTCTTAAGATCAAGCACGTCGCGATAAGGGTCAACTCCCTTTTCATCAAGCGCATCAAGGCTGACAAGATGATTTCCAACCTCGTCGGAGGGGTAGGAGAGCATAAGCACAATCTTTTTTGCGCCTCTTGCAATACCCTTAAGACAGATTGCAAAACGGTTACGGCTGAGGATCGGGAAAATAACACCGACAGTGTCACCACCGAACTTTGCCCTTACGTCTGCTGCGATATCATCAACGCTTGCGTAGTTACCCTGGGCTCTTGCGACGATTGCCTCGGTCATAGCGACAATGTCACGGTTACGGATTTCATATCCTTCACTCTTCGCAGCCTCAAGTACGGATGAGGTAACGATCTCTGCAAGGTTGTCGCCACTTCTGATTATCGGTGCTCTAACACCTCTTGACACGGTGCCTATCATACGGCTCATAGTAAAATCTCCTTTAAAACCTAAAAGATTTTTAAAATTACTTCTATATTATAGCAAATTGTATAGTATTTGTAAAGTGATTTTTTAATAAAAAGAGTAAAAATATTATTAAGCTTATAAACGCGAGCGTTAGGTAAACCGACTTGATTTTTGAACAAAATAATGCCTTTTGGATGAAGGCTTGATTTTTGAAAACCGAAATATATAGTTGTAATAATAAGAAAAAACGACCAAAATGCAAACCAAAGCTTACAAATATAGCCGTTTTTATCAAAAATTATTCCTGCAACGCACGTTTGATTGCTTCGAAGGACTCATCGCTGATATGATGCTCAATCTTGCAGGCGTCGGCAGAGGCGACCTCCTCATCAACTCCGAGAGAAATAAGAAACTCGGTAAGCACCTTGTGGCGATCATAAATCTTTTGTGCCAGAGCTCTGCCCACCTGGGTGAGAGTGATGTATCCGTCCTTATCAACCGTGATATATCCACCGCTTTTCAGCAGACCTACAGCTCGGCTTACGCTTGGCTTTGAGAATCCCATGTGTTCGCACACGTCGATGGAGCGTACGTTTTTGTTCTCCCCCGAAAGTATTAATATTGTTTCAAGGTACATCTGACCTGATTCCTGTAAATTCATATTGGCCTCCAATATATAGTATATATAGCATAGCACACCTTTTTCGAAAAATCAAGGAAAAACTTACAAACAAAAAAATAAATAATAAAAATTCAGAAAAGCACTTGACAAATGAATTTCTTTGTGATAGAATATACAAGCGTCAAAGCAATAGCGGAATTGTGTAAAGGTAGCACAGCAGACTCTGACTCTGTATGTCTGGGTTCGAATCCTAGTTCCGCTGCCAAAGAAAAACGACCATCTTTTGATGGTCGTTTTTCTTTCTTTTGGCAGCAGTACTGTGGATTCTCGCACAGCTTCTTGCCTTTGGCAAGAATTGGGTTCGCATACCCCTATCGGAGATCGACAAGCTCGCTTGTCAGGCGAAGATGGGTGGTATCTTCGACACAGTCGAATACCCTAGTTCCGTTAAAGACCATCTTTTGATGGTCGTTTTTCTTTCTTTTGGCAGCAGTACTGTGGATTTGTGCATTAGGATTGCAAAACTTTTATATTCCTCTTGTAAAAACGCTTTTTATGTGATACAATAATCAAGACACATTTTATTGAAGGATGGAATTATGAAAAAAGCGAAGGATTTATTTGAATTGTTTATTACCCTATTCAAGATTGGTCTTTTTACCTTCGGTGGTGGATATGCTATGCTTGCCTTGCTTGAGAGCGAGCTTGTGGAAAAGAAGGGCTGGCTTGAAAAGGATGAGTTTCTCGACATGGTGGCAATTGCAGAGTCTACTCCCGGACCTATCGCAATAAACTGCGCTACATACGTTGGCTATAAGCGTGGTGGAGTGATTGGCTCGGCTTGTTCAACGCTTGGTGTGGTGTTGCCTTCCTTTATTATTATCTATACGATCTCGCTGTTCCTCGATGCATTTCTCACCTTTGAGCTTGTTTCCTATGCATTCCGTGGTATACAGGCAGGTGTGGTTTATCTTATCCTCTCGGCAGGTGTAAAGATGCTTAAGGGAATGAAGCGCGATCCTATGTCGATCGTGGTAATGTGCTCGGTGCTGGTTATAATGATCGCCTTCTCGGTTCTGGCAGTTAAGTTCTCGGCTATACTCTTTATACTTATCTCGGGCGTTGCAGGCCTTGCAGTGCATTATATCGGCAAAATGAAGGCAAAAAGAGGAGGGGATAACAAATGAGTATTTTATTCAAGCTGTTTATAACCTTCTTTGAAATCGGTCTCTTTACCTTCGGTGGTGGTTATGCCATGATCTCTCTCGTGATGGAAAAGACCCTTGCAAACGGTTGGCTTACAGAAGCAGAGCTGCTTAATATGATAGCAGTTGCCGAATCCACCCCTGGACCGATTGCAGTAAATATGGCTACCTTTGTCGGTTCGACTCAGGCAGGAATACTTGGTTCTGCTTTTGCTACTCTCGGAGTAGTGCTACCTTCCTTTATCATTATTTTGCTTATCAGCGCAGTAATGAAGAACTTCCTTAAATATGAGGGAGTCAAAGCCTTCCTTACCGGTGTGCGTCCTTGTGTTGTTTCACTGATTCTTGGTACGGGTGTAACACTCTGCCTCAGCACACTGTTCAGCTTCAAGTCGATTGCCGAGAAAAGTTTTTCTCCCGACGTTAAGGGGATAATCATCTTTGCCGTTGTGCTTGCCTCATCGCTGGTGTATAAAAAGCTTAGGGGAAAGAAACCCTCGCCTATATTGGTAATAGCAATATCTGCCGTTCTCGGCATGGTGCTGTATTCTTTATAAAGAAACTCTACGGGAGCTGTCATCAGGGCATAAACAGCTAAAATAACACAAAATTTGATGTAAACAAAAGTTTGCAAACAATTATTTACATTATTACAAAAAGACCGGAGCGCTTGTGCATCCGGTCTTTTTTCTCTTACAAAATGCGCGCGAGTGTGCGCGTGTTATAATATATATTGTAGAAAAGCTTAAAGGTTGCCCTTTTGCATCCTTGTCTGACGAGCGTTCCGAAATGGAAAAGAACATAGTAAAATCAAGGAAAATCCTTGAAAAATAACGTTTTTTCAAGCTTTTGATAACATTTTACCGTAAACTAAAGTTTACAGAACGCCGTTTTTAATTATTCTTTTTCGCTATAAAATTGGTTCTGTAGGTCTTTTCACACTGGGGTAAGCCGTGTTTTTCTTTGCCCAGGGAAATGCTTCTCATAAGAAACGCAGCGTTTCTTGCCAGGTTTCTCATGCACTGCATGCCCTCCTCATCGAGAACGGCCTCCTCGCCGTTTGCGCCGTGTACCTGATTCCAGTATGTGGAGCTTACAACAGGCATGCCCGAAATGGTGAAGTATTTATTCAACACGTCAAAGGCAGCAGTGCAGCCTCCTCTCCTTGCACAAACTACCGATGCGCCGACCTTATCTCTCTTGTCAAATCGTGTGCTATAGAATAGGCGATCGAGGAAGCTAAGCAGTGCGCCTGACGGTGCTGCATAGTGTACCGGAGAGCCAACTATTATTCCGTCGCATTCCTTGAATATTTCTGCTACACGGTTTACCTCGTCGTCGAAAACGCACCTTTCAAGCTCGAAGCATCTGTAGCAGCCTATACAGCCGTGCAGCGCCAGATGTCCTACCTGAATTATTTCGCTTTCAATCCCTTCGGATTCGAGCATCCTTGCCACTTCACTCAGCGCAGCGTAGGTGGTGCCACGTGGATGTGGGCTTCCGTTTATCAAAAGTACCTTCATAATTGACCTCCTTTATGGTCGATTGTTGTTTTTTTAAGCCTTTTGGGCTGTGTTTACCAACACTTTATCACCATTATAACACGCACTTTCGTCAAATTCAATAGAATCTTTTCTGCTTTTTGACCGATTTTGGATAGGTTTTTTGTGTAATTTAACAAATTTTTTCAAAATAATTAAAAAATATTAAATATGCTATTGCAAAATCCTTTTTGGTGTGCTATAATTGCCTTGTAAATTTATATTTATGCGTGTATTCCTTTATATATATTATAAGCAATGAGGGGGACGTTGCCTGATAGTAGAATATGCGATTTCACGCGATTTACTGCAGACGGTCTGCAAGAATACGGTTCTTTGCCTTCAGGGGTGGAAGGACGGAAAGGTCGTTGCCTATGAGTGTCGTTATCGGAATTGATATTGGTGGCAGCAGCACGAAGATCGTTGGATTTTCTGCGAAGGGCAAGGATTGGGAGCTTATTGAGCCCCAGATCATCAAGGCGAACGATCCGGTGACAGCAACCTACGGTGCTTTCGGTAAGTTTACCGATGAAAATAACCTTGCGATCTCCGATATTTCAAAGGTCATGATGACCGGCGTGGGAGCCTCCCACGTAAAAAACAGTCTGTACGGACTGAAGTGCCAGCGAGTGGCTGAGTTTGACAGCATCGGTCGTGGTGGCACATATCTCTCGGGACTTTCCGAGGCGTTGGTTGTCAGCATGGGTACAGGTACTGCGATGGTCCATGCAAGGGCAGACGGTACGATGAAGTATCTTGGTGGTACGGGCGTCGGTGGTGGTACGCTGGTTGGTCTTTCTAGACTTTTGCTTAACGCCGAGTCGATCGGAAACATTGAGAAATTGGCTGAGCGAGGCAGCCTTGATAACATTGACCTTCGCATTAAGGATATGACGGCGACTAATTCGCTGACACAGCTTGAGGGAGATCTCACGGCTGCCAATTTCGGTAAGCTTTCGGATCTTGCAAGCAAGGATGATATTGCTCTCGGCATTATGAATCTCGTCTTTGAGACGGTGGGTATGGTTTCTATATTCGCTGCACGCTCGGTAGGCGCGAAGGACATAATCCTTACGGGCAACGTCACAAGACTCGCACACTGCAAACGCAAGTTTGACGAGTTTAACCATCTCGAGATCGGTCGGGGTCTGAATTTCATAATTCCCGAGCGTGCGAGATTCTCCACCGCAATAGGCGCAGCAATGATTGGAATGCGATGGGGTGAGAATTGATGAATATAATGCGCTTTGTTGTTCCCAAGAGCCTGGTTGAATACGTTACGGTTGACAGTACCGTCCGTCAGGCACTTGAAAAAATGCGTTTCCACAGATACGTTGCAATACCCGTTATTGACGGTGAAGGCAAGTACGTCGGAACGCTTCGTAACGATGATATTTTAACGTATTTTCTTGACAGTGGCAGCTTTGATACCAAAACGGCTGAGCGAGACAAGGTTACCGGGATACTTGATGGGGTTTATTCTCCACCGGTGTATCACGACTCCTCGATGGAAGAGCTTATCGAGCGCGTCAGGGAGCATAACTTTGTTCCGGTGGTTGACGATCGTGGTTGCTTTGTTGGGATAATTTTACGAAGAGATATACTGAACTTTTTGTTCAATCACTACAGCAAAAATGAGAAAAGGGGGGGAATTGATGGCTGATATTGAAAGAAAAACGCCAATAGAGGATCCCGAAAATCTTGAAAAAGAAATAAATGACGTCGAAACCGTCGAGGAGGCTCCTGTAGAGGAAGCACCTGCCGAAGAGGTTGTCGAGACAGTCACAGAGGAAGAGGCTCCCACAGAGGAAGCACCTGCCGAAGAGGTTGTCGAGGCAGTCGCAGAGGAGGAGGCTCTCGCAGAGGAAGCGCCTGCCGAAGAGGTTGTCGAGGCAGTCACAGAGGAAGAGGCTCCCGCAGAGGAAGCGCCTGCCGAAGAGGTTGTCGAGGCAGTCACAGAGGAAGAAGCTCCCGCAGAGGAAGCACCTGCCGAAGAGGTTGTCGAAGCAGTCACAGAGGAGGAAGCTCCCGTAGAGGAAGCGCCTGCCGAAGAGGCTATCGAGGCAGTCACAGAGGAGGAGGCTCCTGTAGAGGAAGCTGTTGCCGAAGAGGCTACCGAGAGTGATGCTGAGACGGTAATCCTTGAGGATACTCCTAAAGAGGAGGGCGATGCCGAGAGCATCGAGGACGTTATCGGAGAGCTTGATGATCACGAAGGCTCCTTCGACATCGGTGTTACATCCGACGGAGAGATTTACCTTATTCACTCCGACGAGGAAGATCTCGCTGATCTTGATGAGGATGAGGACGAGGAGGAAGCAACCGAGGCTCCCGGAGAAAGCTCCGAGGGTGACGGTGACTCTGATTCGGATTCTGATTCCGGCTCGGGAGGTGGCTCCGGTTCCGGTGGTGATTCGGGTGACGGCTCCGGCTCTGACGGTGACTCGGATGACGGCAGCTCTGATGACGACGAGGAAGAGGATGACTCGGCTTCGGTAGATCCCGACAGTCTGATTATTCACGAGGAGGTCGTGGATGCTATCAAGGCTGAGGGTGCAAGACTTGTGAACACCGAGCCTGCAGTAAGAGCTTATCTGAAGCATAGCGAAAATGCGATCAAGAGCTTTGAGGCAGCACTTAAGGTGGCGCAGCGTGCCCTGGACGACAACCGTGACGATAAGGAAGCTCCTGCTTTACTTGTTGCCATTATCAAGATTTGCGGAAAGATTCTTGAAATAAAGTGCAATAACCTTGAAAACATTGTAAGGGTTGGTGCACATAATTACCTGAAGAAGCTGCGTACGGCGCTTCACTACGAAATAGAGAGGTATAACGATTTCGTTATTACCTATGCTTCGGTTACGGGAGAGCAGCTTACAAGAATGTCTACCTTCCTTCCCGAGAATATTTCTTCGGGCAGGTCACTTGCGATAGTTCCCAGACTCTCTTACCTTGAGAGCTACGTTCAGATACAACCCGACTCTGAGGAGGCTGCTGATGACGTTCACACAATGCTCATCACACCTGCCGTCTCTGCAGACGAGTTTATCGGCGACGTAAAGCCTCCCAGGAGCAGAGGTGGCGTAGCTTCCTTTGGACGCAAGGTAAAGAAGGGTACAAAGAAGCTTAACCGTGAGAAAGCAAAAATCAATAAGCTTATTTCGGAAAACAAGATACTGCGTAAGAGGTATGAGAGCGAGATTCAGAGTCTCGAGGCAAGTACACCTATCGCAGACCGTGCTACAAACGACTATAAGGACAGAGTAATTGCGATAGGCCTTAAGTACGGTAAGAGGCTCTCGGGCATCAACACCGTTATGGCGAGAAGCGCATTCATAAGAACAAAACAGAATCTGATCGTTAATCGCATGGCGATTGAGAGAGAGAAGCTGGTTCTTGCTTATGAAAATATGCGTGTGGCATATCGCGAGGGAAGTGCTTCGCAGAAGCGTATGGCAAAGCGTCTGTTTGAGGAAGCGATTCGCTCCTACAATACGGCTGCAGAGCTTACGAAGAAGGCTACCGGCTGTTCGATAGATATACTGCCCGATGCACTCGTTGAGTATGCTTGCAGGGGTAAGGAAATTACCTTCCCTGTTCTTGCTTATACTCGCCGTCTTATAGAGACCGTCGGATCCTCGGTAAGAGAGATCGGAATGGATCTCCGTTCTGACGTTGCAGCAGACGAGGCTACCTACAATGATCAGGCTGCCAAGATACTCGAAAAGCAGGCAGGCGTAAGCAATACGTCGAAGCTGTCTGACGAGTCGGCAATAGTTGACAGAGCTTCTGCTATTGCAAAGGTGATGCTTGAGGCGCTGAAGGAATCGGCAGATATGGTTCTCACTGCAGATGAGCTTGAGCAGTTTGAGGTTAAGAGCCGTAGGGCTTCGAGATACTTCAAGCGTGCGCTTAAGGGTACCGAGAGAGCAATCGCCAAGGGCTTTGATGATAACGCAGTTGTTACTGCGCTGGTTGAAAACCTCAGGGTTATCTCCAATATCATCGAGGTAAAGAGACTTAACGTTGCAGTTGCCAAGAGGCTTAACCGTAACGAGTCTGCCCGTCAGCATGGCAAGGCGCTTTACAAGTACGTTGAGCTTTACAACGGCAGAGCGATCGACTATCTGTCTATTGTGGGTGAGCAGTTCTCGCGTATAACAACCTCCACTCCTAAGGACTTTGTTGACAGCGCGGAAAAGCTTAAGGTTCCCGTTATTACTTATAAAGATAATTACATAGAGGTATTCCCGAAGGATCCTCTCAGAGATTCTACCTACGAGAAGCCGAGAATGTGGCGCAGTGGAATTTATACTCCTCTTATGATGCACCACTACAGGCTGACCGAGAACCGTTCGGTTGAGACGACGGTAGTTAACGCTCCCTTCGTATTCGACGTTATGATCGATGAGCTTCCCGCGGTTTCATGGTGGCATCCTCTCGGACTCTGGCAGCATCTCTTCGTTTGGGCGCAGCCTATCGTAGCCTGGTTCAACAGGATGGCTGTAAACGCAGAGATCTGGCTGGTCGATGAATCACTTGTATTCTCAAAGAGTGGTCTTCAGGGAAGACAGAACAGAAATGATAATAAGCGTAACAAGTTCGAGCGTAAGCTGAAGCGTCTTAACGACGAGCGTGATGCAGCGATACTCAGACTTGAGACGGTCGTTAATGAGAGCGATCGCAACAGCGCTTCTTATCAGAAGAAGATATATAAAATCAACACTAAATTCAGCCGTAAGGTTTATAAGCTGAGAGTTCGTTGGATGCGTGAGTGTCCCGATCGTAATTCGACAAGACTCCTGCTTGAGCGTCTCGTTCTCGAGAGAGAGCGTCTCGCCGGGATCAACTAGGTGCTTCTCAAGTACCGTAACTACGGCAGAGTTACCTTCTTACCTAACGTTCTCGTAAGGTATAAGAAGAAGTTTATCGGTGCAATCAACGCCCACAACAAGACGGCAGAACAGCTTTCTCAGGTGATCGGCGTTAAGTTCTCTCAGGTTTCCACTTCGGTAGCCGAGGAGATTATCAGATACGGTAAGATGATTAAGTTCCCTGAGATCGTATGCTGCAGGGAAGTAATCGAGACGGTAGACGGTAAGGCGAGAACGGTCGGTGACAAGTGGCACGGATACGGTCTCTACACCGGTACCTCGGGTGCTCCCGGTTCTGATAAGAATGCACCTATTATGTCGGTTGGCGCGATGGGCTACGCTACAGAGATGGGCGTTCCCTTCCTGAAGTCCAACTTTGACGGACTCACCATGCTTGGTATGACTCCCGGTGGCGTTCCACTTCTCGGATTCAGTGATACCGGCGAAACCTCCATTCCATTCACGGGTACGCCTATGATGCTCTCCGGTACGGACGGCTCGGTTATCCTTGATACAGGAATGTACGGACAGGATTCGCTTGTGCTCGGTGCAGCCCACGTTACCGATCCTCACTCGGGTATTAACCGCAGAGGTGTGGACGGTGCTTACACAGATGACGTTGAGGATGCTGCTAAGGATATTCACTCCGGCTGCACAGTTGAGACACCTCTTGACCTCGAGGCAAAGATGATTGAGGAGAGGTTCAGGAAGGCTCTTCGTGTCAGAAGCATGACCTCAATTGATAACACGGCTAACTGGTGGAAGCTGTTCTTCAGCGAGATCAACCTCGCGTTGATGAGATGGTTCGCAGTAAGACCTCAGGGCTTCCTCCGTGTATTACTTCCTCCTAAGGACGATTTCACTGAACTCGTTAACGATAAGCTTAGCGAACAGGACGTTCTTGCTCTCAGCTATATAGCGAGAGTCGGTGGAATTATTGAGATCGAATGTAAAAAGCTTTATTCTGCTGCCAAGACCGGCATCAGACGCTCTCAGAGAGCGTTCAGCAGATGGCTGCATGAGGACATTCAGTTGTATAACAAGCTGGTTAAGGAGTTTAACTCCAATCACGAGCGCCATATGCATCTTGAACCCCTCTCTCTTAACATTCCCGATATCATCAGATTCAGGAGTGAGGACAGACCTCCCGTTCCTCCCATTCTCAGCCTTCGTAACAGGGTTAAGCTTGATGAGAAAGCCGCGCCCATTATGACCGATGAGATTTACACCAAATTGATTCAGTATGCAAAGCTCGGCGCATGCAGATATGCAAGCCCGATACGCAGATTATGGACGAAGCTTGTAACCGTTCCACGTATCAATTTCCTTAACAAGATTGGCAGACGTGGCGCAGTGCTTGACGTGGTTACAAGAGTTATTCTCTCAAGGTTCTCCAGAGCCAGCACCCGACGCTTTGATAATGATATGCGTCATTACCGAATCCGATATGAGAAGGCGCGCGCGATGAAGCGTTATAACAAGCGCACTCTCCAAGCTGTCGGTGTGGCAAATGACCCGATCAAGTATCAGGCAAGAGTACATAAGGTGCTTCGCAGGTACCTGAAGACAAACTTCCGTATCGACTATAACATGCGTATCCGTCAGCTCATTGAAAGAGCTCTCACAATCGAGAGTGGCATCTACTGGGCTGTTACGCTGGCATTCGCTATTGTGGTTGCTTTTATTGCATTATTTGATGCAGGCAGCAACATGCTTCCGACCGTCGCATTCATTGCAATGGTATGGGCAGCAGTGCCGATTGTGCTACTTTTGTTAAGATTAGTTTACAATATCCTTATGTTGGTGGCAAGCATAGTGCTTTTGATCACCAGAAACATCTGGCTGGTTTCGTACGGTGGAAACGACGTAGAGCGTAACCGTTACGGCATTATTCTTGACTGCTTCGTAACCGAGCAGTACCGACTTCTTCTCGCTGCCGAGAGGGTTCATCAGAAGCCCAAATCGACTTCGGCAAGAAAGAGACTGATATCTACTGTAAACGACTATAACAAGAGAGCGCAGGTTTACTCTGAGGTTCTCAGAGTTCCGATCAGAACCGTGGAAACCACATCACTGATCGAGAAGCTCGTTTCGGGCGAGAATCATTGCCTGACCGAGATCCAGAACTTCACCTACGTAAGAGAGCTTGTTGAGCGTGTTGATGCTCACGAGATAGGCAAGAGACTCGGTAGCAGAGAGCTCAGCGTACTCGTTGAGGAGATCAACCAGATCATCAACAGCATCAACCTTGCAGGCAGCACAGATCAGGTTGCCGTTGACTTCCTCCAGGGAGCAATGCAGCGCCTTATCGGATATCTTCAGACCGACGTTAAGCCTACTCAGAATGATAAGTATGAGCTTAAGCGTGATCTGATCAGTGCTATCGGGCTCTTCGATATCGGTGCAAGCAATAAGGAGATCTTCACCAGAAACGTTATTAAGGTGGTAGATCAGCTTGGCGGCAAGGATCGCCGTAAGATCATAGGTATTCTTGCAGAGGATGATATGATCATGTAAGATTAACAATAAAGTTAATCGGTTTAATTATTTAGTTATCCAAATAAAAATAAAAAATATTTAAATTTGAAGGGGGTTCGAAAGCCCCCGGAAGGAGAATTACAATGAGTAAAGTAAAGCAGAAGACCAGAGTTGAACTTCTTGTTGAAAGCATTGCTGTGGAGAAGCAGCTCCTTATTGAGATCTGCGACGACCTTGCATCTTGCCGTGACAACGGTGACAAGAAGGGCGCAAAAGAGGTTGCAAAGGATCTGAAGAATCAGATCAAGATCTACAACAAGCTTATTGCAGAGTACAATAAGCTTAGCGGTGAGAAGGCTCCCGCAGTTTCCAACAATCTCCCCGAGGAGATTCTTGCAGGCAGCAACAACTACAGCATCGCTCACGTTGGTCAGCCTGTTTCCTCCACTGTTAGCGCGTACAACGCAAACATCAGCATCCTTAACGAGAAGGAGCTCAAGAAGTATCTCAGCAGAAGCGACAGAGCTCTTGAGAACGTAAGAACCAGACTTGAGACCACTGCTAAGCAGAAGAGCGAAGCTACCGGTTACACCAAGGTTCTCTACATCATCAACTGCCTCACCTATCAGAGATACATCATCGAGAGAATCGCTGAGAATCTCCACGTTTGCAACAAGCTTGCAGACAAGAAGAGAGTTAAGGCTCTCAAGAAGACCCTCACCAACGAGATCAAGGCTTACAACGCACTTGTAAACGAGTATGAGGTTCTTACCAGAAGCCACCTTACCCGTGCTTCCGAGTCCATTCCTGAGGATATCCTCGCAGGCAAGCCCTACGCTCCCATTCCCGCTATCTCCTACACTGCTAACGACGGTACTGCAAGAAACAGCGATGCTGACGTAGCAGCAGTAGCTGCAGCAGCTGCAGCAGCAGTTGAGGGTCTCAACGCTAAGAAGAAGCACTCCAAGAAGGGCAAGAAGGCTGTTAAGAAGACTGCTCTTGAGGAGAAGGTTGCTGAGCAGGCTAACAAGGATCTCTCGGTTATCACTAAGGGCTATGATTTCAAGATCTCCCTTATTGAGTCTCAGAAGGATATGTCTTACTACAGATTCGGTAAGAACGTATTCGATATGAAGGCTGTAAAGAAGGAAGCTAACAAGAAGATCAAGGCAGCTCAGAAGGCTCACAAGCTCGCTCTTAAGTATGAGGAGAAGGATAACGAGCGTTACTACGCAGTTATCACCAACGATCCCGTAACCATGAAGGCTAAGAAGAGAGCTGACAGAGTTAAGATCGCTTCCATCCGTACCGAGATGATGACCCTTCTTAACAAGAGAGATGAGCTCAACTCTAAGCTCCTCTCCATCTACAACGGCTCCGAGGTTACTGCTGACGGTGTTAGCATCAACCAGAAGTGGCGCCAGACCAGATCCGATGCAGCAGAGAAGTTCGTTAACAAGAACCAGTCTCTCGCAAAGAAGATCTTCCGTCTTCCCGCATCCAGCGCTGAGAAGCAGAGACTTTACGGTATCCTTAACACCAGCATCGAGGCTTCCTCTAACCTTGCTCTTGCTCAGTATCGTCTTAAGACCAAGGAGTTCAAGACCAGACAGGAAAAGAGAGCTCTTAAGAAGGACGTTAAGACCAACAAGAAGCTCATCGCTCAGAATTCCAAGGATATTAAGTGGATCGTTAAGAAGATCAAGAAGCGTGCTTAATTTCGCTTGAAATTCGGGTGCCAAACAAATAAATTTTATTTAACAAGTTACGGAGGATATATATAATGGCTAAGAAAAAGTCTACAGATATCGCGCAGACCGAGGCTATCAAGACTCGCGCAGGTATGGCTGAAAAGCTTGAAAAGGAAAGACTTGAGCTTAAGAAGGAAATGGAAAAGCTCATGAAGAAGTATGCTAAGGCTACCGGCATCAGAAAGCTCGGCAAGCGTCAGCATAAGGTTGGCAAGGCTCCTAACGACTTCAAGGCGTAAGAGATGCCAAATAATTTTCGGAAAAACTATTGCATTTTCCGAAAGAGTGTGTTATAATACATACAGTTAATAGTGTTTTATGGGGCTGTCGCGAAAGTGACAGCCCCTTCACAATGAGAGCGAGGGAAAAATAGTTGAGAACTATTTTTCGTGAAGCGATGTCCCACGTTGCGAGCAGAAAGAGAAAGGCTTGTCCTTGCGAAATTATGCGACACAAAAGTGGACGGAAAATTCGATGAGCGAGGCTTGCCTCACGAGCAGAACGCATACCACTTGTGGCATATTGCCCGGCGAGGAGATGGCACTGATTGGCAGTTCAATAAGTGTAATTATCGCAAATATTTTTTCCCGAGCGGCAAACTATGTTTCAAGAGTTTTTCTCAAGCGAAAAAGCAAACGTAGAACCGGAGCAGCGTTTTATTAGTACGAACATATCGTAGCTGCTCGGTGCATTTTCTCGCTTGCCATAGGTGAAAGCAAGCGATCTTAAAAGATACGAAAATGCTTGATATTTTGCGAAACAAACCGGAGCAGCATTTTATTAGTACGAACATATCGTGGCTGCTCGGTGCATTTTCTCGCTTGCCATAGGCGAAAGCAAGCGATCTTAAAAGATGCGAAAATGTGACGTTCAGTAAATGCAGAATGCAGAATGCAGAATGCAAAATGAAGAATGCAAAGCGCAGAATCAGAGAACAAATATGGAAAGGAAACAGGTAATATGAAAAAAAGCATCAAAGAAACAGTCAGAGAGGCTGTTCAGCCCACAATAAACGAGCTGGGCTACGATATCTGGGATATCACCTATTCCAAGGTTGGCGCAGATTATCACCTTGAGATCACTATCGACTCAGAGGCGGGCATCAACATTGAGGACTGTGAGAAGGTGCACCGTGCAATCGATCCCATTCTTGACGAGTGCGATCCTATCGAGGGCTTCTACTATCTTGACGTATCCTCTCCCGGAGTAGAGCGTGAGCTTCGCACAGAGATGCACATAAGCCGTTCTGTAGGCGAGAAGGTAAGGGCTAAGCTCTTTGCCCAGAAGGATGACAAGCGTGTGATTACAGGCATTCTTTCTGCCTTTGAGGACGGTAAAATCACTATTACCGAGCCTGACGGTGAGGTTGTTCTTACACAGAGCGAAATCTCCAAGCTTACGACAGTATTTTTTGAAGACTAATAAAATAATATATATCAATCAATAAAACAGAAGATAATAAACAAAATTATATATAAACAAATCATTAAATGGAAAGGAACGTATAAAATACGTGGTACAACGGAAAAATGAACGCAGATTTCTTCACCGCCCTTGACCTTCTCGAGAAGGAAAACGGCATTTCAAAAGAGTATATGATTTCCCAGATTGAGCTTGCACTTGCAAACGCATGTCGCAGAGAGGTTGGCCCTACAACCGTTATCCGTGTGCAGCTCGACCCCGTAAAGAAGGATATGAGAGTGTTCCAGCAGAGAACCGTAGTTCCCGACGGTGAGGTTACCGATGAGAACTGTGAGATCGGATACACTGCTGCGAAGGCACTTTCCCGTCGTCACAAGCTTGGCGGTATCGTTGAGACCGAGCTTAAGACAAAGGACTTCCGTCGTCTCTCTGCCCAGGCAGGTAAGCAGATGATAGTTCAGGCTATCCGTACAGCCGAGAGAGAAAGACAGACAAGAGAGTATGAGGAAAAGCGTGAGGAGATCATCACTGCTGTTGTTGATAAGGTTGATACCACAAACGGTAACCTTATCCTTGATACAGGCACAGGCTACGCAACCCTTCTTCGCGAGGAGCAGATTCCCGGCGAGAGCTATGACGTTGGAGACAGAATCAAGGTATTCGTTTCTGAGGTTAAGTCGGGTGAGACCCGTGGCCCTATCGTAACTCTCTCCAGAGTACATCCCAATTTCGTAAAGAGACTCTTCGAGCTTGAGGTTCCCGAGATCGCAGACGGAACAATTATTATCAAGGGCGTTGCCCGTGAGGCAGGAAGCAGAACCAAGATCGCAGTTTATTCCCGTGACGAGAACGTGGAGGCTGTTGGATCGTGTATCGGTAAGAACAGCATGAGAATTAATGCTATCCTTGCAGAGCTTTCAGGCGAGAAGATCGATATCATTAAGTACAGCGAGGATATTTGTGAGTACGTTGCCGAGGCGCTTTCTCCTGCGAAGGTACTTGACGTTTATCTTGAGGATGAGCGTACCTGCCGTGTAACCGTTGCTCCCGAGCAGCTCTCTCTTGCTATCGGTAAGGAAGGCCAGAATGCAAAGCTGGTTGCACGTCTTACCGGTTGTAAAATAGACATTAAGGCGTAAGGCTATGGCTGATTCGCCCGTACGTAAAATTCCGACCAGAAGATGCACCGGTTGCGGTGAGCATTTTCCAAAAAATACTCTTATCAGGGTTCTCAGAACACCCGAGGGCGAGGTTATCCTCGACCTTACAGGCAAGAAGTCGGGCAGAGGCGCATATATCTGTAAGAATGCTGCCTGCTTTAAAAAGGCGCGAAAGTCGAGGAGAATCGAGACCTCGCTTGGCTGTACCATTTCTGAGGAGCTGTATGAGAGAATGGAAGAGGAACTGACGGTTGGATAATAAAGGAAACAGACGCCTATACGGTATGCTTGGCTTTGCGATGCGTGCCGGCAGGCTGGTGGTTGGCACCGAAACGGTGTGCAAGGCTATGGCAAAGAAGGGCAAGGACAGATTGAGACTTGTTCTTATAGCCTCGGATGCCTCTGATGGAACTAAGAAAAAGCTCATCACTAAGGCAGAGTTTTACGGAGTCAACGCCATTGAAATCAACATAGATCAGAGTGAGCTTGGCCGATTGATCGGTAAGCTTTACGCCCCTGCTGCCGTGGCTGTCACCGATGACAATTTTGCAGAGGAGATACGCCGGGCACTGAGTGACATCGACAGCTCAGGCAGTTCAAACTAAAACAGAAAGGGAGTTTCCCGAGGGAAACGGTGATTCTTATGACCAATTTACCCATTAAAATAACCCAGATTTCCAAAGATTTTGACATAAAGAGTAAGGATGTTATCGACATCTTCAAGGAGCTTGGCATCGAGAAAAAGAGTGGTGGCAGCGCCGATAAGGATGAGTTCGAGCTTTTCCTCGCTCACGTTACTGCGAAAAGACAGATAAAGGATCTTGAGGCATACAGAGACGGTCGCAGCAAGATTAAGAGCACTAAGGCTAAGAAGGCTGAAAAGAGCGAGGAGACTAAGCCCACCGAGGCAAAGCCTGCTAAGACTTCTGAGGCAAAGCCTGCTAAGGCTCCCGAAGCAAAGCCTGCTAAGGCTCCTGAAGCAAAGCCTGCAAAGGCTCCCGAAGTAAAGCCTGCAAAGGCTCCCGAGGCTAAGACCAATCCTAATGCTAACGCAAGACCTCAGGGTCAGAAGCCCCAGACACAGCCCGAGCGCAAGCCTCAGCAGAATCAGGCACAGCCCGGTCAGCGTCCCGATAGAGATCGCAGAGATAACAGAGATAACAGAGGCCGTGGTGAGGACAGAAGAGGTCAGGGCTACAGCAAGTATAGCGCAGCTCCCCAGGAGAACCCCTTCGCAAAGAAGCACGACAATATGAACAGAGCAGCACAGGGCCTTCGCGCCAACGGCTCTCAGAAGCCCGAGGGCAGAAGAGATGAGATCAAGAAGCCCAACGCAGCTCAGCCCCAGCAGAAGCCTGTTCAGACTCCTGCACCTAAGGCAGAGGCAGTGAAGCAGCCTGCAGTTCTTCCTGCACAGAAGGCGCAGATGGAAAAGCAGCAGAAGATGGAGGCGCAGAAAAATGCTGCTCCCACTCCTGCGCAGCCTAAGAAGAAGGAAGAGAAGAAGGCTCAGAAGCAGCAGTTCAAGACAATCACTCCTACCGTTGACAGAAGCAGCGTTAAGGGTGGTGTAAACATCGGTGGTGAGTACGTAAGCGATACTGCACCCAAGACCCGTGTGGTTGATACCAGAACTACCGACGTTAACCTTTCCAAGTATGATGACAGATACAACGATCACTACTATTCTATCCTTAACGGTGGTGACTCCAAGGCTCAGAAGCAGAAGCTTAAGAAGCAGGATAACCGTGGACAGAATCAGAAGAGTGCGAAGGATAAGGAAAGAGCAGCTCAGGAGAAGATGAAGAAGCTCGAGGCAGAGCGCGCCAGAAACAAGCAGCTTGAGATCACCGTTCCTGATGAGATCACCGTTTCCGAGCTTGCCTCCAGAATGAAGAAGACTGCTGCCGAGGTTATCAAAAAGCTTATGTTCATGGGCGAGATGAAGGGCGTTAATGACGTTATCGACTACGGTACTGCCGAGCTTATCGCCGATGAGTTTAACGTAAAGGTTACCAAGGAAGTGGTTGTTACAATTGAGGAGAAGCTCTTCACCGAGGCAGAGGATAATGCAGAGGACCTTGTAGAGCGTGCGCCTGTTGTATGCGTAATGGGTCACGTTGACCACGGTAAGACCTCTATCCTTGACGCAATCAGACATACCAACGTTACCCGTGGCGAGGCAGGTGGTATTACCCAGGCTATCGGTGCTTATACCGTTAAGGCAAACGGTAAGGATATTACCTTCCTTGACACCCCCGGTCACGAGGCGTTTACTGCAATGCGTATGAGAGGCGCTAAGTCCACCGATATCGCAATACTCGTTGTTGCTGCAGACGACGGTGTTATGCCCCAGACAATTGAGGCTATCAACCATGCGAAGGCAGCCGGAATTGATATTATTGTAGCTATTAACAAGATGGATAAGCCTACTGCTAATCCCGATAACGTTCTTAATCAGCTTACTCAGCACGAGCTTGTTCCCGAGGCATGGGGTGGTGACGTAATCTGCGTTCCCTGTTCGGCGCACACCGGTATGGGTATTGACGACCTTCTTGAAAACGTGCTTCTCGTTGCAGAGGTTAAGGAGCTTCGCGCTAATCCCAAGCGCCGTGCTGCAGGTCTTGTTATTGAGTCCAAGCTTGACAGAGGCCGTGGTCCGGTTGCTACCGTACTCGTTCAGAACGGTACTCTTCATCAGGGTGACTACGTTATCGTAGGTAATGCTGTTGGACGTGTTCGTGCAATGGTTGACGACAAGGGTAAGACTGTAAAGAGCGCAGGTCCCTCTATTCCCGTAGAGATTATAGGTCTTGACGACGTTCCTCAGGCAGGTGACGAGCTTAACGCCGTTGAGGACGAGAGAATGGCAAAGAACCTTGCAGAGCAGAGAAGAGAGAGACAGCGCCAGGAGATCCTTGCAGCAAATGCGAGAGTTAACCTTGACGAGCTCTTCGGTCAGATCGCAGCAGGTGTCAAGACACTTAACATTGTTGTTAAGGCTGACGTTGCAGGTTCTGTTGAGGCTGTTAAGGCATCTCTTATCAAGCTCTCTAACGAGGAGGTTAAGGTTGCCGTTATTCACTCTGCCGTTGGTGGTATCACCGAGAGTGACGTTATGCTCGCAGCAGCATCAAATGCTATTATCTGTGGCTTCAACGTTCGTCCCGACAGAAACGCACTTGACTCTGCAGAGAGAAATAAGGTTGATATCCGTACCCACCGTATTATCTATGAGATCATTGATGAGGTTGAGGCCGCAATGAAGGGTATGCTTGCTCCCACTTACAGAGAGGTTCTTCTCGGTCACGCCGAGGTTCGTCAGACCATTAAGGTTCCCGGCGTAGGTATTATCGCAGGCTGCTATATCCTTGACGGTAAGATCACACGTAACGCGCAGATTCGTATCGTTCGTGACGGTATCGTTATCTTTGAGGATAAGATTGCTTCGCTTCGTCGTTTCAAGGACGACGTTAAGGAGGTTAACGCCGGATACGAGTGTGGTGTCGGTATTGAGAAGTTCAATGATATCAGAGAAGGCGACACTCTTGAGGCGTTTATTATGGAAGAAGTGAGCAGATAAAAACAGTTAATAACTGTTTTTATCGTAGCGACTGCGCAGAAATCAGGAGAGCGAGGGAAAAATAGTTGAGAACTATTTTTCGTGAAGCGATGTCCCACGTTGCGAGCAGAAAGAGCAAGGCTTGTCCTTGCGAAATTATGCGACACAAAAGTGGACGGGAAATTTGATGAGCAAGGCTTGCCTTGCGAGCAGTACGCATACCACTTGTGGCATATTGCCCGGCGAGGAGATGGCACTGATTGGCAGTTCAAGAAGTGTAATTATCGCAAATATTTTTTCCCGAGCGGCAAACTATGTTTCAAGAGTTGTAGCAAAATTCAGTAGCAAATACACAAAATGTAAAATAAACTATACAAAAATCCCACAAAACGCCTAAAAAAAGCGAATTGTGGGGTTTTCTTTTTCTGATAAAAGGAAATATAGTTATCACCGGAGGAAACGGTGGAAGCGGTGGAATCAATGTATCCAAAGGTGGAGCTGGTGGTAAAGGTGGCTCCGGTGGAGACGGCATCTCCTGCGCTCTCTCAACTGCAAACGTTAAGATTGTCAGTGGTGCTGATGGATCAGACGGAAGTAAAGGTTCCGGAACGTAAAAATAAATATACTATAGCATACGGTCACCCCATTTTAAACGGTGTGGGTGGCCGTTTTTTGTCAAAAAAAACCTGGTTGAATAGAATGATACAAGGAGAAGTGGATTGATTTGCTTCTCTTAACGACACTTTAAGGATTTTGGACTTTAAATTGGAAATTGTAATACTTACTGCGTTTGGCGTGGGTGGAGCGACGATTTTCGGAGCGTTGGTCGGGCTTTTATTCAAGAAGACGACAAAGGCTTTTACCGACGGGGCAATGGCAGTTGCTGCAGGGGTAATGCTTGCTGCAGCAATGCTCGGATTGATTATTCCGTCGCTTGAATACGGTGGCAGGCTTGCTGTTTTAATAACCACGCTGGGTATTTTTGTCGGCGCAATATGCCTTGATTTTTTTGACCTGCTGATACTCAGGCGAATTGGCAGATGTGAGTGGGAGAATACCTCTCATGGCGAGTCACTTCGGAGAGCAATCCTGTTTGTCACTGCAATAGCTATACACAATCTGCCCGAGGGGATTGCTGCAGGTGTGGGCTTCGGTACGGGTGATGCTGCTGCAGGCATCTTTATTGCCACGGCGATTGCGCTTCAGAATATTCCCGAGGGAATGACGGTAATCGTGGCTATGCTGGGGGTGGGAATAAAACCGGGACGCACCTTTCTGGTAGCATTTCTTACCGGCGTGGTTGAGATTATCGGCACCTTTATCGGCTATTTTGCAGTAAATCTGTCAAGCGCAGTGCTGCCATTCGTTCTTGCCTTTGCCGGTGGAAATATGCTCTACGTCATTGCCGATGAGATGATTCCCGAGCTTCACTCGGAGGAGGGCAACCACCTTTCAACCTATCTTTTGCTTCTCGGCTTCTGCTTTATGCTACTGCTTGATGCATTTCTTTAAAATCTCCTTTTTTAGGAGATTTTTTATTTTTCTTACTTTTCTATTGCATATTTGTAAAAAGAAATGTATAATTAGAGTATAATATTTTTTGCGAGGTATGTATGATTACATTTGAACAGATAAGGTCAAGCGAGGAGCTTCGCGTATTGATTTCGGCTGCCGATGCGTCGCTTGCAGCGCTTGGCTATACCGACCACAGCTTTGGTCACGTTGGTCTCGTTTCGGATAGGGCAGGTAAAATTCTTTGTGCCCTCGGCTCTGAGGAGAGAGAAATTGAGCTTGCGAAAATCGCAGGCTATCTTCACGATATAGGCAATCTTGTTAATCGCTCCGAGCATTCGCAGAGTGGTGCTGTAATGGCGTTCCGTATTCTTGACAGAATGGGAATGGATATGGCTGAGATTTCCACGATTGTTGCTGCTATCGGTAATCACGATGAGGGTACGGGTGTACCTGTAAGCGACGTTGCTGCTGCCCTGATTATAGCAGATAAGTCAGACGTAAGGCGCAGCCGTGTGCGCAACAAGGATATTGCCACCTTTGATATCCACGACAGAGTTAATTACTCGGTTGTGGACTCCGATCTCAGCATTGATCCTATAGAAAAGGTAATACGTCTTACCATTGAGATCGATACCTCTATCGGCTCCATAATGGATTATTTCGAGATTTTCCTCGGCCGAATGTCTATGTGCCGTCGTGCTGCAGATCGCCTCGGCCTTCAGTTCAAGCTGACGATTAACGATCAGAGCTTTATCTGATTTTACTTTTGTTTTAATATATTCGGGCCTTACGCTTTCGGTTTATTCGGGTGTTGGGCTCGTTTTTTTCGTTAATTGACTTGACAAATACCCCCTGGGGGTATATAATAGTATAAGAAAAGATAAATAATGTCCAATACAAAAGGAGCTTTTATTATGATTGAAAAAAATCCGACGGCAGCAGGCTGTGACTGCTGTAAAAAGCGTGTCCGTGACGAAAAGGAGCTTCGTGCATTGAAAAACCGACTCAGCAGGATTGAGGGGCAGATACGAGGCATATCGGGAATGGTTGACTCTGATGCCTATTGTATAGATATTCTGACACAGGTTTCGGCAGCCCAGGCAGCGATAAGCGCATTTGCGAAGGAGCTTCTCTCGCAGCATATAAAGGGCTGTGTTGTGGATGACGTAAAAAACGACAGGCTCGAGACGACAGACGAGCTTATCAGAATTATGGAAAAGCTTATGAGGTGAAAAAATGAAGAGCTATAACGTTACAGGTATGAGCTGCGCAGCATGCTCTGCCAGGGTGGAAAAGGCAGTTTCTGCCGTGGAGGGAGTATCTGTCTGCTCGGTTAATCTGCTTACAAATTCAATGACCGTAGAGGGTACGGCAGCCGATGAAGCTGTAATAGATGCCGTGGTCGAGGCAGGCTATGGAGCAAGTGTAAATGGGGCAGAAAAAGCACAAAATGTAAATAATAATAGTCAAAACAACGAATTTAAGGGTATTTTAACCAGGCTGATCGCCTCGGTTGTTCTTTTAATTCCACTGATGTATTTATCTATGGGACACGTAATGTGGGGCGCTCCACTGCCAACCGTTCTGTCGGATAATCCCACGGGTATAGCTATACTTCAGCTGCTTATATCGGGGCTTGTGTTGGTTATAAATCAAAGGTTCTTTGTCAGTGGATTTCGCGCAGTAATAAACCGTTCGCCAAACATGGATACACTTGTTGCTCTCGGCTCGGGAGTATCATTTTTATACAGTATTGCCATTCTTCTTACTATGAGTGGCTCGGAGCAGCCACATCACTATTTACATCAGCTTTACTTTGAGTCGGCTGCAATGATAGTCACGCTTATCACGGTTGGTAAGATGCTGGAATCTCGCGCGAAGGGAAAAACCACCGATGCCATAAATTCGCTTATCAGCCTTGCGCCAAAGACTGCCACCGTAATCAGAGACGGTGTGGAGCAGACGGTGCTTGCCGCAGAGGTGCGAGTAGGAGATATTTTCATTGTCCGTCCGGGCGAGACGCTGCCCGTTGACGGTATCGTAATCGAGGGACACAGCAGCATAAACGAGGCAGCCCTTACGGGTGAGTCGGTTCCTGTTGATAAGCAGGTGGGAGACAGGGTTCTCTCTGCCACACAAAACACCTCGGGCTTCCTTAAATGCGAGGCAACTAAGGTTGGTTCAGACACTGCCATAGCCACGGTTATTAAGATGGTGGAGGATGCTTCGGCAAGCAAGGCGCCTATCGCTAAGGTTGCAGACCGTGTTTCGGGTATATTCGTTCCCGTGGTGCTTGGTATTGCGCTTATTACCTTCGCCGTTTGGATGATAATTGACGGTGGCTTCGGCCACGCACTTTCCCGTGGTATTTCTGTTCTTGTAATAAGCTGTCCCTGTGCTCTGGGTCTTGCGACCCCTGTTGCGATCATGGTTGGCAGTGGCGTTGGCGCAAAGCATGGTGTTCTCTTCAAGAGTGCCGAGGCGCTTGAGCTTACAGGCAGGGCTAAGATTATTGCACTTGATAAGACAGGAACGATTACAAAAGGTGAGCCACAGGTTGTTGAGGTTATTTCTGCTAAGGACGTTGGAGAAAGCGAGCTGTTAAGCATTGCTTACGCTCTTGAGCGTGGAAGCGAGCATCCTCTTGCAAAGGCGATAACAGAATATGCAGAAGGCTATGACTCGGGTATTTCTATAAGCGATTTCAAGGCTCTTTCGGGAAGTGGAGTGTATTGTAAAATGCAGAATGCAGAATTCATAATACAGAATGCAGAAAGCAGAATGCAGAGTGATGTCTACGGTGGAAGCTATAAGTTTATTTCTACGCTTTGCGATATTTCTTCATTTGACCGGGATTATGCAAGGCTTACCGAAGAAGGTAAGACCCCACTGTTCTTTATTCGTGACCGAAAGCCACTGGGACTTATCGCCGTGTCTGATACGGTTAGAGAGGACAGTGCAGAGGCTATTGCCGAGATGAAGAGACAGGGACTTCGCGTGGTGATGCTAACCGGCGATAATTCACGCACTGCAGAGGCTATCGGCAGGGCTGCTGGGGTTGATGAGGTTATCTCCGAGCTTCTTCCCGACGGTAAGGAGCAGACCATCCGTTCTCTTTCTGAGCAGGGCAGGGTAATTATGGTTGGAGACGGTATCAACGATGCGCCTGCGCTTACCCGAGCAGACGTTGGTATGGCGATCGGTGGTGGTACGGATATTGCTATCGAGTCGGCAGACGTGGTTCTTGTCCGTGATTCGCTGTCGGACGCTCTTGATGCGATAAGGCTTGGCAGAAGCGTGCTTCGGAACATTCATCAGAATCTCTTCTGGGCATTTTGCTACAACCTTATCGGAATTCCACTGGCTGCAGGTCTGTTCGGACTTGAGCTTGATCCTATGTTCGGTGCTGCTGCAATGAGTCTGTCCTCCTTCTGCGTGGTGACAAACGCTCTGCGCCTGAACGCATTTAAACCAAAGCATAACAAAACAAACAATAATACTGAAAAAATAAGCAAAAAAGAGGAAAAACAAATGAAAATTACAATGAAAATCCAGGGTATGATGTGCCCCCACTGTGAAGCAAGAGTTCGTGACGTGCTTTCTAAGCTCGACTGTGTAGAGCTTGCCGAGGTAAGCCACGAGCGTGACGAAGCAATCATCACCCCTAAGGGCGATTGTCCCAGCGAGCTCCTTATCAAAACCGTGGAGGACGCAGGTTATAAGGTAATCTCGGTAGACTAAAACGGCTGTTTTCTTAGAAAGCCAACAAAAACGGAGAGCAAATCGCTCTCCGTTTTTCATATATCAATGGTTTTATCTGAGTGTGGGAAGCTCGCCTTCAACAACAAGCCAGATCATTCTGTCGAAGTAAAGAGTATTTTCAATAAAATCAACAGATGTAAGCTCGTCAAAGGTCTTTGCCGTACCATCTGTGCAGGTAGCTTCAATTGCCTCGGAGGTTTCAACTTCACCTGCAACATTTTTATAGGTCAAGGTTGCGCTATCAAGATAATAGCAATCTCTGATGTTTACGTCATTCTTGCCTGCGAATTGTCCTATGCAAATAACAGATGTTGAATTTTCTGCGTCATCAATATACTCAACGTTTCCGGTGCTGAAGCATTTTGTTATAGTGGAAGCATATCCACTCTGCTGAGCGTTATGACCAACGAATCCACCAGCGTATAATTCGAGAGAAGGCATAGCGCTCACGTTACCTGTAGAGTAGCAGTTATAAACAGTTCCGCAATTCAATCCGGCAAATCCACCTGCAAAGGAACGGTAAGAATTGTTATTGTAATCATTGATCTCTATTTGAGTAACGTTTCCGTTAGAGTAACTGTTATTAATGTTACCACGATTATATGCGACAACTCCACCCGTATATACGTATTTATTTCCACCATATATTTCAACAGTGCAGCTTATTTCGGCAAGATTTGCGGAATTATCAATTTTTGCATTCTGATTCCAGCCACATATACCACCAATTAAAGCTTCTTGAACATAATTTCCTGATGTGTCAAAAGTCGTATTAGCGTTTACCTCACCGTAGTTTGTGCAATTGATTATTTGTGAGTTTGTCCCTTCCATTTTTCCTGAAATTCCACCGATAGAAACATTAGCAAAATAACCCTGTCTAGAGATTATGTTAGCATTTATTGTTGCGTGGTTAGTACAGTTTTCAATGTGGCCAGGATAGTAGGGATTTCCGTTTCTGCCAACTAATCCCCCCATCTCAATTAAATCATAGAAATACGAAAGAGTAATGTCAATTTCGCCCTCCCAAACGTGACAGTTTTCAATCAAACCGTAATTAATGGCAGCGATTACTCCGTAAAATGCACTTAATGGGTATGAAGAAGTAACAGTGTATGTATAGTCACTGATATTAAGATTTTTAATTACTCCGGTGGTTGCAATTGTATTAATGATTCCTGCACGAGTGGACGTTTCGGAAATAATGAAATTATGAATCTTATATCCGTTACCGTCAAGCTCACCTGAGAAGGAATTTATAGGAGTCAGCTTTTCTCCCTTGCAGTTGATGTCGCAAGCAAAAAGGTATTTTGCGCCGGGCTGATCTTTAATTGCCTTAACCTGTTCAAGGTTAGAAATTACTATGTACTCACCGAGGGTGGTATCGTAGAACTTTGCATAGAGGGTGATATCTCTGTCGAGCTTATAGTCAAAGAAATATCTCTCTGTAAGCTCCTCGTCAAAGAACCAGCCTGTAAATACATAGCCGTCAATAACGGGCGCTGCCGGGATCTTAGGAATATCACCGAAGAAGCAAGGCTCGTTAATGGATTCGCCCTTATCGCCAAGATTATAGGTAATAGTATAGGTATTGTCAACGTAAAGCGCGTTAACAGTCATATCCTCTACTATCTTCGAGAAATCTGCCGACCAGCCGTCAAATCTCTTCTTCTCGATTACACTGTCAACGGTGGGAGCAGTTGCGCTCTCGCCATAGTTTACCGTCTGTGTGGATACGGTGTTACCGTAATAGTCAAGGAAGCTGACCTTAAAGGCCTTTATCTCCCATTTTGCAGTAAGAGTCATATCCGAGGTGATGGGCGTGCTTTCGGTAACCTTAGTATCTCCCGAATACCAGCCGAGGAAGTTATATCCCTCGCGAGTGGGTGTGGAAAGAG
>JAFTON010000081.1 GCA_017463765.1 Clostridia bacterium
AAATACCGTTTAAATAGGAGGAACATATGAAAAAAGCATTATTGATTACCCTTGCGACGCTTTTGCTTTGCATCGCTATTGTATTCGGCTTGAAGGGAGGTGCTTTCTTCACGCAGGAGGATATTGACAATGCAGTGAATGAAGCAACCTCGTCTCTTAACGATAAGATCAACTCTCTGAAAGGACGGATAACCGAGCTGAATTCCGAAAAAGGAGAGCTTGAAGGACGGCTTGATGCCTTAGAGGGTGAGAACGAAGCTCTCAAGGAGGATACCTCGGCACTGGAGTCCGAGAAGGTAGCTCTTGAATCGGATAATGCAGCGCTCGAATCCGAGAATGAAGCTCTTGAAGAGGGAAATGCGACGCTTGAATCGGATAATGCAGAGTTAAAATCCGACAAGGAGTCACTTGAAGCCGAAATTGAGGAAAAGAACGTAGAGCTTGAATGTGCCAAGGGCAATCACGTTATTGCAGAGGACAGTGAGTACACGTACACCTGGGAAAGCGATTATACGCAGTGCACAGCTTCCTTCTTCTGTAAGAACTGTGAGAGCGAAGTAAGCTCTGACGCACTTACGGTTGAAGTTAATGAAAACGGTGAGTACGTAGCAAGCTTCGGCGATTTTGCTCCCCCGACTGTATTCAAGAATCCAAGCTTCACGGGCGTAAGCTTCGACAGCGACAGCGACAGCTACGACGCTGAAACAAATACCTTCACCGTAAGCAGTGGCAATCCCCTCGTGATTAGCTTCACAGGTAAAAATCTCAATAGCATTGTTCAGGATAACAGCTTTATGCTGGGCGTTCTCAGCGATGCGTGGAAGCTCCTTGACTATATTCCCAATTCAATATATGACATTTATACGATAGATGAAACAAGCCTTACTCTTACACTTGATCAGTTCTTTGCGCTTGCGGTTGAGAATGCCTTCGGCTCTATCGGAGGCTTCGGAATATTCGGCTCTGACGGCTATGGAATAAATGAAACCTTATTATTTCTTAATATGGCTGTAAATAAGCCTCCCGTCGATGATGAGGGATATATGCTGGTTTCGGATGCAGAGGAGCTTAATCTGGCGATCGAGCTGGGTGGAAAGATCAGGCTTGCAAATGATATTGAGAGCATAGACGGCTTCCAGATAACCGGCGAGGTGTTTATCGACCTTGCAGGTTATGACCTTAAGGTTACGGGCGATGCCAATTCGACCTTCTGGGTTTATTCCAGCTGCGTTCTGACCGACAGCGTAGGAGGCTCAAGACTTTATAAGAAGATTTTGGTTAATGGAGGAACTCTTTCTCTTGAGGGAGCGATAGAGATCGAAGAGGTTGATATTAAGCTCAATGGAACCGGAACGGTCGATCTTTCACACTACACAGGTGGCGAAATATATCTGTATGCCGGTAATTTTGAGAACGTAATTCTTCCCGATGGATATGCTTTCTATGATTACAGCAGTTCGGACGAGACCACCGATTTTGCTATCGCGAAGGAATACGGCCACTGCTACATAAGGCCTATAGCATAGATGAAGACTAATATCAGATAGGAGTAAAGGATATGAAAAGAATAGTTCAATCACTTGTGATCCTTATTGCGATGCTTCTTACGGTATCGCTTGCATCCTGCGGGAATATTGATAAAAAAATAAACGAGGCGACTGCCTCTCTTAACGACGAGATCTCAAGGCTTGAAGCCGAGATTTCGGTGCTCGACGGTGAGATCGCCGAGCTTAACGGTCAGATAGACGCTCTTGAGGGCGAAAATGCAGAGCTGGGGGCAGGCAGGGCAGAGCTCGAAGCCGAGAAGGCGACCCTTGAAAAAGAAAAGGCAGCTCTTGAAGCCGAAAAGTCAGCTCTTGAAAAAGAAAAGGCAGATCTTGAAGCCGAGAAAGTAACCCTTGAAGGTGAGAAGGCAGCCCTTTCGGACAGACTTGATCAAATTACAAGCGAGATCAGATGTGCAAGTGGTACTCATTTCTACGACGGTGAGAGCGAGATCAAGTACAACTGGTCCACCGATCAGAGCTTCTGCGTCGCAGAATTTACTTGCAGCAGCTGTGGCGAGCTCGCTTTTCTCAGAACATATGACGTAACCAGGGAGGATGACAGAATAACGGCATACTTTGGTGACAACGTTCCATCCACGGTTTACGATCTGCCTGTGTTTACAGGAGTGTATTTCAACAGCGACAGCGAGGGATATGACGAAGCGACAAACACCTTCACGGTAACCGAGGAAACGCCCTTCATTCTTACCTTCACAGGCAAAAATCTTCTGAATATGGTTGAGGTTTCCGAGCGTATCGTCTACGCTTACGTTGACGGTGGAATGTTTGTTGTTGAATCTTTTATGAATCCTCAGAAGAATCTTCTTTCAGTAACCGACACCTCGGTTACCCTTACCATTGATGCAAGCTATTCCTTTGCCCATAGCTGTTTCAACGGATTTGTAATTTATGACCTTGCCACCGGCACGATGTACGAGAACACAAATATTACGGTAAACGTACAGAAAGAGCCACTTCCCGTAGATTCGGAAGGATATACTCTTGTTTCTGATAAGAATGAGCTTGTCACAGCACTTCAGACTGCCGAAAAGATAAGGTTAACTGCCGATATCGAGAGCCAGAATGGATTCCAGATATATATGGAGGTCCTTATCGATCTTGCAGGCTATGACGTTATCGTTGCCGATGAAAATAGAAAAACATTCGAGGTTTTCAACAAATATCTGGAGCTTCGCGACAGCGTTGGTGGTTCAAGCCTGACTAACGGTATTGTCATACTCGAGGCCGCTAGGGTAAAGATCGGTGATGCTATTACGGTTGGAGAGCAGGGTATAACACTACACGGAGATCTTGATCTTTCGGATTACAGCGGCGAAGAATTGATTATCTACCTTTACAGTCATGACACCGAGCTGCTTCTTCCCGACGGCTATGCTATGTATAACATGCATGGAGAGCTTCTTCCCGATTTTCTTGATGCACTTACGGAAGGGATTGCTTTTGTAAGACCCGTCGACGAAGCTCCCACAGACGAGTGGGTGACCGTTACCACTGCGGAGGAGCTTAATGTAGCACTTGAAGACGGTGGAAAGGTAATACTCGCTGCCGATATTGAGAGCGAAGAAGGCTTCACAGTGTGGAGCGATGTTATCATCGACCTTGCGGGATATGACCTTACTGTTACATCAGAAACCTCTGCTTCATTCCTGGTAAATGCAAACTGCGAGATTCTTGACAGCATTGGTGGATCTGAAATAAACCGTATTATTACTGTAAACTACGGATCAATAAAAGTAAATGGTGATTTTACGCTTGCAGATAATATAATGATCATGGTGCTTTCCGGCCTTATAGATCTTTCGGATTACACCGGTAACGAGCTGTATCTCTACGTTGATAGTGAAGTAAGTGACGTGATACTTCCCGATGGCTATTCAGTATACAGTGAGTACGACGGTTCTCTGCTTCCCGATTATGCTCCCGGAAACGGAGTCAACTACGTTTACGTAAGACCCACCGAGCAGGGAAGCGATCCCGAAGAGCCCACACCCGATCCCGAAGAGCCCACAGAGTCGAACGGTTTTCCCGTGTTTACACTTCCCGCTGAGGTTAAGGCGAATTTTGCCGACTATAATATTCCCCTCTCCGAGATCATCGCCTTCTTCCCAAGTGAAGTGGAGATAAAGTATGAGAACGGTGTCTTTACCGTACCCGATTTCGGCGCTACGGAGGTAGAGGTGTATGATTTTACAACCCATAACATAACTAAGCTGACTCTTGTTGACGGTGTTTGGACCGGCGAGATAGAGCTTGGTCTTGACGCAAGGTATGGTGTGAATTTCTACGGTCAGGCAGGCGATAATAAGTGGGACGTA
>JAFTON010000082.1 GCA_017463765.1 Clostridia bacterium
CATCTGTGGTGGTGCGTTCGAGGGCATCGAGTCTATTATCGAGCAGCGTCAGGGCAGCCAGCAGATCGGCTTTGGCGCAGAGAAAAGAACCAAGCGTGAGCGTGTGGAGCGTGGTGTTTATAAGGATGTTATTGCCCACGACGTTATCAAGTACGGTCTTATTCCCGAGCTTGTAGGCAGACTCCCTGTTATCGTTACGCTTGAAAATCTTGATGAGGAAGCTCTGGTTAAGATTATCCGTGATCCGAAGAACTCGCTTGCTAAGCAGTATAAGAAGCTCTTCGGCCTTGACGGCATCGAGCTTGAGTTTGAGGACGAGGCGTACCGTGCTATCGCCCATCTTGCAATTGAGCGTGAAACCGGTGCGAGAGGACTTCGCTCTATCATCGAGGGGCTTATGATGAAGCCTATGTTCGAGCTTCCTTCCCTTCCCGATGCGAAGAAGGTTATAGTTACAGCCGGCTTTGTCAGAGGCGAGGAGGAGCTTACGGTGATTTATGAAACCCCTGCTCTGCCGGAAGCGACCGCAACCGAAAGCAATTCGGACAATTAAAACTAATTATTTAAACTTTTTTCAGAGCGATAGACTACGGTTTTATCGCTCTTTTTGTTTAAATTTAATATTCGGCGCATACATTTTTGTGCATTTTGTATACTTTACAAAACTTTTTTCAAAAAATATTGGATATTTTTATAAATTTCCTATTGACAAGAAAAAGAAAGTATGCTATATTTAAGGTGCAAGGAGACGAGAGAAAAAGAGGTCGGGCAAATGCTCGGCTGTGTATTCATTCCCCTGAAGAATCGGTTTCTCTCGGATTTTAAATCTAAGAACAGGAGGACACGCCGATGCACAATCTTGAAGAACCAAATCACTTTTTGACCTGCCGTAGTGTGGGTTGCGAGATAGCGAGTATTTCGTGCATTACGGTGGGTGTTAACTGACGGCTAATCGGATAGCCAATGGCTGAGCTAACAGCCGAAAAAAACTGAATATAAACTGATGTTTTTTGATACTGCTCTTTAATGTTAATGAAAGAATCTTCCTTTCTGAAAGAAAAGTACTTTATACTTAGAAGTGATGGAGTTTAGTATCATACTGTTTAGGAAATATAAACTATTGGTTTTAATTTATGAAAACTTTACGAGGCGTTGACGCCGAAAAATGAATAAGTTGCGGTTGCTTTACTACGGTAGAGCAACCGTTTTTTGTGGAAATATGGAAAAACAAACCGCCGAGAGAGGCCGTAGGTACAGACCATACTTCATTATCCTATTATACCCGTCGGGCCCAGCGTCCGCGTGAAGTTTCGGCTATGCACTCACCACCCTGCCACCTGCGGTCTGCCAATGCCCACCGCCCTGCTGCCGAAGCCCCCGCGAAGCCACCCCGAAGGTAGTGCGGGCCATTTCCGTCTTGCCTACGTTCAGTATTTTCAAGGACTTTCAGCCTTTTTTAGCAACCAATGTTTGCCACAGATAAGAATAGATAAGATTAGAATAGATAAGAACAGATAAGATAAGAATAGATAAGACGAGAATAAGATAAGAAAAGTATTTTACTAACAACAAAAACATTCATACATACAAGATTGCCTTCGGCAAAGAGAGAAACCGGCATATTATTTGAAAAAGAAAAGCGAGCCTTTCGACTCGCTGTTGTTATAGGCATTATGGCATATTATAAATTTACCTTACTCCACTCTTGCGATATGCAAGAGGACTGGTATCCATATATGCCTTAAATATCTTGTGGAAATAGTTAGGGCCGGAGAAGCCAAGCTGATCGGCTATCTCATTTATCGGTGTATCCGTCATTGTAAGCAGACGGAGCGAGTGATTCACTCTTACACCGTTTATGTAATCAATAGGAGTCTTACCGATAGAGTCCTTAAACATCTTGGTAAAATAATCCGGAGAAAGCGCCACCATGTCAGAGAGCGTTTCAATATATATCTTCTCACTGTAGTTCTCTGTAATATACTCGATTACAGGCCTGAGACGGATAACGTTGTGATACACCATTCGGTCAAGCTCACGTCTCTGCCCTGCGTAATATCTCAGAATAGCCGAGGTGAGCAGATATATATGCGCCCTGACAGGAAGAACGTAGCACACGTCCTTGGAAACGTATTCCTCATATGCCTCGCTCATGCAGTAGGAAAGGCTCTCATAGATCGGATGATCCTTACGGAACCTGACGATACGGCTGCAGGACTGAACGAAAAACATATAAAATATCTCGCTGTCGAAGCTGCCGAGATGCTCCTCCACAAGTTCCCTCTCAAATACAAGGACACGCACCGATGCATGACCGACCACAGACTCTGCCCTGAAAACAAGGGTGGGTGGAACGTAGATAAAATCACCCAATTCGGCATCAACAACCTCAGTACCCACAGAGATAGCAAGACTGCCACCCGTTACCTGAATCAGCTGGTGCGCTGTGTGATTATATCCCGAGTCGATAATACCCTCTCCACCGGCAGAATAAAGCTTAATCAGGTTTTTTTCCTCCGACATCGGTGTATCTCCTTTCGAATTGCTTTTAATTAATAGAAGGTTGCAACCTCCTGAACGGGCTTCTCTGCCCTATCAATGATCTTAACCGTGAGAACGGGGCCCCTGCCTCCGTAAAGAGGAGAAAACTCCTCATTAAGCTTGCCTTCAACTATAACCCAATCACGAGTCTGAAGCTTAATTCCCTTCATTCCCTTGGCAACAAGACCACGGTATGCAATATCATCTGCGCAGCAGGTCATAATATGTCTGCCCACTGCAAAGCCGTCCCTCGGAAGTGAGGGATCAAGCGCAACAATACCCTTGAAACGAATATTCTTGCCAATATACTTTGTCATATCCTCACTCATATCACGGTAGAAATAAGCAAAATCGTCGTCTGCAATAACAATTGGATCGGCATTCACGTCATATGGCAAGGGATCTTCAATCTGATCGAACTCAATCTCACCGTTTGTATCCTCGTAGCAAATATTTGCCTTTCGGCTGATGCCACGAACAAGCTTGTGCAAAGCCATTTTATCGGTATCGGGGGTTACACGGTTGAAAACAACCATCTCACAGCTTGTAAGCTTGTCTACCATTATCTGACGCATATTTGCGTTATATACAAGCGCAGTGGTGGAGTCGCAGACGAATATCTCCTGATATACCATCCAATTCTGTGGCAGTGAGTTGTAGAAACGGTCGAGCATCCACATTCCGTTATACTCCACGACGATAATATCAGCCCCTGCCCTCTTCTGCATTGCATTAAGTCGGTCTAAGGTAATAGACTGTTCGTCATCAAAGGAAGCAAAGGTAACGTTCGAGCCAAGCTCGTCGGGATAATACTCAACCTCGCCTTCCTCGCAGGTAATAATAAGATATTTTCTCTTTCCGTCGTTAAAGTTCGGGTCCTTCATTGTCTCGACGATAAAGCTGGTTTTACCACCTTCAAGAAAGCCCGTAAAAAGATATACCGGTATTTCCATAATTATTCCTTAATTCTATCAGATTCCGAAAAGCTCTTTGATTTTTTCTTTATCAATTCCTGCGCCGATGACGCAAAGACGGCCGATAACTCCTGCAGAGCCACAGCGAACGTCTGCCTCACCGGGAATGTAGTCGAAGTGAATCCACTTGCCACACTGGCACTCTACAATACCCTTTGCGCGAAGGATCATGCCGTAATCATCAGACTCGGAGAACTGATCGAGAATAGACCTGATCTCCTCCATAGTAAACTTCTTTGTGGTTTCCTCACCGAAGGAGGTAAATACCTCATCTGCATGGTGATGGTGATGATCGTGACCGTGACAGCCACAGGAACACTCTTCCCCGTGGTTGTGATCGTGATGATCGTGGTGATGACCGTGACACTCGCATTCCTCATCGTGATCGTGGTGATGTCCGTGACAACCGCACTCCTCATCGTGATCGTGGTGATGTCCGTGACACTCGCATTCCTCGTCGTGATCGTGATGGTGACCGTGGCACTCGCATTCCTCGTCGTGATCGTGGTGATGGTGATGGTGGTGGTGCTTATGCTCCTCCTCAAGTGCCTTTACGGCATCCTCAAGTGTATCCTTATGCTCCATAGCCTCAAGGATATCCTTACCGTCAAGGCTATCCCAAGGGGTTGTTACGATAACGGCAGACTCGTTGTGCTGGCGAAGCAGCTTTACGCACTCGGCGATCTTCTCATCCTTCGCCGTCTGGGTGTGGGAGAGGACGATGCAGGAGGCGTTTGCGATCTGATCGTTATAGAACTCACCGAAGTTTTTCATATACATCTTGCACTTATTAACGTCTGCAACGGTAGTAAAGCAGTTGAGCACTGCACCGTGTTCCTCGGCAGTTCTTGCAGCGCGAATAACGTCAGAAAGCTTACCAACACCCGAGGGCTCAATAATAATTCTGTCGGGATTGTACTCCTCCAGCACCTTAACAAGCGCCTTAGAGAAATCGCCAACCAGCGAGCAGCAGATACAGCCCGAGTTCATCTCGGTAATCTCAATGCCTGCATCTGCAAGGAAGCCACCGTCAATGCCAATCTCACCGAACTCATTTTCGATAAGAACAACCTTCTCGCCGGCGTATGCCTCCTTAATCAGCTTCTTTATCAGCGTAGTCTTACCTGCGCCGAGAAAGCCCGAAAATATATCAATCTTTGTCATTTTTCTTTGCTCCTTAAGACAATATTTTTACAAATAATATTTTACTACAAATATTTTAAAATGTCAAGGGAAAGAAAAGTATAATTATAATATAAAATGATTTTTAATAATTTAAGCTATTATAAAAGATTTTAATCTTTTTTATAAAATCTATTGACATGCATATTAATATGTGTTAAAATAATCTGTACTTTAAGATAGAGGCGCACTTAACGAAGAGTATCGCACGGAAAAGGCCGCCGAGGCTGTGAGAGAAAGGCGTTGGTGCCGAAGCGGGTGCTGTGGCAGGCATCTTTGCTGGCAGTACGGATAATATCCGTGGTGCTGTCGCTTAACCAATGACAATGGCGTTATTGTGTTGCGAAGGGCTATCATTCTTTTGATGCATTTTGGCGCATCTTTTGGGGGGTAGCTGTTTTACGGCTATCTTTTTTATTTTGATTTTTATCTTTTCGGAGGAACATAAATTGAAAAACACTGTATTTACAGGCGCAGCAACTGCAATAGTTACTCCTCTCACAAAGGACGGAATTGATTACGAGCAGTTCGCAAGACTTATTGAATGGCAAATCAGCGAGGGTGTAAAGGCTATCGTTGCAGTTGGTACAACCGGTGAGGGCTCTACCCTTTCCGACGCTGAGCATAAGGAGGCAATCAAATTCTGTGTAGAACAGGTTGCAGGCAGAATTCCGGTTATCGCAGGAACAGGATCTAACGACACAGCATATGCTATCGAGCTTACTAAATTTTCCTGCGAGGTGGGCGCAGACGCGATGCTGCTGGTTACCCCCTACTATAACAAAGCAACGCAGAAGGGTCTTATCGAGTCCTTCAAGGCTATTGCAGATGCTTCCACAAAGCCCTGCATACTTTACAACGTTCCCTCCAGGACCGGCTGCAATCTGCTCCCCTCCTCCGTCCTTGCTCTTGCAGATCATCCCAACATTGTTGGCATCAAGGAGGCATGTGGAGATATTTCTCAGGTGGCTGAGCTTATCCATCTGGTTGGCGACAAGCTTGACGTTTACTCAGGCAATGACGATCAGATCATTCCCATACTTTCTCTCGGTGGCAAGGGTGTTATCTCGGTGCTCTCAAACATTATGCCTAAGGCGACACAGAAGATGTGCGAAGACTATATGAGTGGAAATACAGAAGAGGCAAGAAAGGCTCAGCTGAAGCTTCTGCCCTTAATTAACGCCCTGTTTTGCGAGGTTAACCCTATTCCCGTAAAGGCTGCTGTGGCTGCTATGGGTTACTGTGAGAACTATCTCAGACTTCCCCTTACTCCTATGGAGCCCGAGCATGAGGCTAAGCTGCTCAGCCTTATGAGAGAAGAAAATCTGATTTAAAGGATAGCTTATGAACATTTTACTTAACGGAATATCGGGATATATGGGTCGTGAGGTGGTTAAGCTCTGCGATAGTGGCTACCGTGGCGCTAAGCTTTCTCTCGGTGTCGATCCGAACGGCTCTGACGCAGCAGTTCCTACATATAATAGCCTTGACGACGTATATTCTACCGACGGTGTTGATTGCATAATAGATTTTTCGCATCACAGTGTTACGCCGGGTCTAATTGAATTTGCTATTGCAAGAAAGCTGCCTCTTGTGCTTTGCACTACGGGACACACAGAGGATGAAATCTCACTGATTCATAAGGCTGCAGAGAGTATTCCCCTATTTTATTCGGGAAATATGTCGCTGGGAATTGCACTTCTTATCGAGCTTGCGAAAACAACTGCAGCTGCCTTCCCCGAGGCAGAGATAGAGATTATTGAGAAGCATCACGACCGTAAGGTTGACGCGCCGAGTGGAACAGCGCTTATGCTTGCAAAGGCAGTATGCGAGGTACGCCCCGAGGCATACCCAAACTGTGGCAGAAGCGGCCAGGGAAAGCGTACCCCCGAGGAGATTGGTATACACTCTGTCAGAATGGGAAATATAGTTGGTGAGCACGAGGTGATTATCGGCACACAGAGCCAGACGATAAGCCTTAAGCATGAGGCGCATAACCGTGCACTGTTTGCCGAGGGTGCTATTGCTGCTGCAGGCTTCCTTATCGGTCAGATGCCCGGTATGTACGATATGAAGAGCATGCTCTCCTCTGCTAAAAACGAGGATGCAGTTATCATAACAAAAATCGATTAATAAGGATACTATATGAAAATTGGAATTTACGGTTACGGTAATTTAGGTCGAGGCGTTGAATCTGCAATGAAGCAGCATAAGGACTGTGAGCTCGTCGGTATTTTTACCAGAAGAGCGCCCGAAAGCCTTCATACCGTCAGTAGCGCATCGGTTTATTCTGCCGACAGGATAACCGAGTTTAAGGATAAAATCGACGTCCTTATCATCTGTGGTGGCAGTGCTACCGACCTGCCCGTGATGACTCCTATGCTGGCTAAAGATTTCAACGTTATAGACAGCTTTGATACCCACGCAAAGATACCCGAGCACTTTGAAACGGTTGATAAGGCTGCAAGAGAAGGTGGTCACACAGCTCTGATTTCTGCAGGTTGGGATCCGGGACTTTTCTCAATAATGAGGGTTTATTCCGAGGCAGTCTTGCCAATCGGTAAGGATTATACCTTCTGGGGACGTGGAGTGAGCCAGGGACACTCTGATGCCATCAGGCGCATAGAGGGTGTTGTTGATGCAAGGCAATACACCGTTCCCGTGGAGTCGGCCGTCTCTGCCGTGAGAAGTGGCGAGTGCCCGGAACTTACCACCAGAGAGAAGCATAAAAGAGAATGCTACGTTGTAGCAGAAGAAGGTGCAGATCTTTCAAGAATTGAAAAAGAGATCAAGGAGATGCCCAACTACTTTGCCGACTATGATACGACCGTGACATTTATTACCCTCGATGAGCTGAGAAAAAATCACGCAGGACTTCCTCACGGTGGCTCGGTAATGCGCAACGGTCAGAGTGGGTTTGAAAACGAGAACACTCACACGGTCGAGTTCAGCCTAAAGCTTGACTCTAACCCGGAGTTTACGGCAAGCGTGCTTGTTGCTTATGCGAGAGCGATTTACAGAATGAGTTGCCGTGGTATCACAGGCTGTAAGACGGTGCTTGATATTGCACCCGGTGATCTGTCGCAGATGTCGGCAGAGGAGCTGCGAGCGCATTTGCTTTAAAATGCAGAATTAATTCAGGTTATTAAGATGATTGTTACAGAAAATAAAGAAATGATATGCGAAAATCTCAAGAGAAGCAGTGATGGCGAGCTTTGCTTTGCAGATATGCCACTGTCCCCTCTTGCAGAAAAATACGGAACGCCTCTTTACCTATATGATGAGGCGAGGGTCCGTCATAACTGTCGCGTATATCTTGATGCAGTGCGTGAGGGCTTTGGCGAAGATGCAAGAGTTATGTATGCATCTAAGGCTGCCTCTTTCAAACAGCTTTACCGTATAATTAAGGAAGAGGGTCTTGGCGTTGACGTTGTGTCCTGTGGTGAAATTTATACGGCACATCTTGCAGGCTTCCCTCTTCAGAACGCATATTTTCATTCAAATAATAAAACCGACGATGATATAGATTTTGCGATTTCTCATGGCGTGGGCTGCTTTGTGGTAGATAATGCCGAGGAGCTATTCGCCATTGACAAGATTGCAGCAAAGCACGGAATAAGGCAAAAGATAATGCTCCGTATCACCCCTGGTATTGATCCACATACTTATGCAGCAGTTGCTACAGGCAAGGTGGACTCCAAGTTCGGTTCGGCTATCGAGACCGGACAGGCTAAGGCGATTACCTCGCTTGCGCTTACCTTCGATAATCTTGAGCTTACAGGCTTCCACTGTCACGTTGGTTCGCAGATCTTCGATGCTGAGGTATATCTTGCCACCTCGAAGGTTATGCTAGGCTTTGTCAACGATATGGAGCGCGAGCTTGGCTTTATCTGCCGTGATCTCGACATCGGTGGTGGTCTTGGCGTAAGGTATATAGAAAGCCAGCCTACTCTTGACATAAAGGCTACCGTACTTAAGGTTGGAGAGGAAATGAAAAAAGAGGTAGCGCGTCTCGGAATCGCCCTGCCCCGAATCTCGCTTGAGCCCGGACGCTCTATTGTTGCAGATGCAGGTTTGACACTTTACACCGTGGGAACGGTTAAGCGTATTCCCGGCTACAAGACCTACGTTTCGGTTGACGGTGGAATGACCGATAACCCGAGATTTGCTCTTTACGGCTCGCCCTACACAATTCTTCCCGTATTCGACGATGAGAGTATCCCGAGAGAAAGCTGCTCGGTGGTCGGACGTTGCTGCGAAAGTGGCGATATTCTCCAGGAGAATGTACCGATGCCAACCGATATAGAGCGTGGCGACCTTCTCGCCTGCCTTACCACAGGTGCGTATCACTACTCAATGGCATCGAATTATAACAGGATCCCTCGTCCACCCGTGGTTATGCTGAAGGACGGTGAGAGCTACGTTGCGGTAAAGCGTGAGAGCCTTGAGGATATCGTAGGGCTGGACGTGTAAGAAAATGATGCTTGCCCTCGGCAAATGATGTTGGCTTCGCCAATGATGGCGGCTTCGCCTTATGATGTGTGGCTTCGCCACAATTAATTGCGAGTAAAACGAGCAACATCATTTTTGCGTCAGCAAATACATCAACAAAGCTAAGCCCAAACCCTTATTACAAACAGAAAGAGCAAGAGTAAAAGGAGAAAAATCCTTCTATTCTTGCTCTGTTTGTTTTATTGATGAATTGTTGCTGACGCATCATGAATTGGCTTTGCCATGAATTCTCGCTTCGCTCCATGAATTGAATTGCAACCAATGTGCCGCAAGGCACAATTCATGCCGCAGGCAATTCACGAAAGCACGGTTTTCAATTCACGCAACCGCAAGGTTGCAATTCATTGCGTGTTCTCCGTTAAGGATAACACGCTAATTCGGTCTGTTTTTTCTTTTATTTATTTGTCTGTAAAAAGGCTATGTCAGAAAGAATACTCCGATAGCACAAAGGAAGATAAAGGCAGCTGAACCAATACTAAAATAAGCAACCTTACGACTTTTATTCCAGAATGTATATGCTTGGCATAGCGTGGTGATACCCATAAGCGGAATCGCAACATTTATTGCCTTGTCCCATATATTGAATATCTGCAAAATACCAAATACAAGCACAAGTAAACTTGAAGCAAGAGATACAATTGTAATGACTTTATCTATGATTGACAGATCATTCCATTTTGCTTTCATAACTTTGCCTCCTGATAAAATTATTTTATAAAGGTCACCTTATCGGCTGTGAGAAGCTTTTCCTCTTTTCCGTCAGCGTTTATACGCAAAATATGAGAACCGTTTGAGATAATAATTTCTTCACTCTCGCTATCCACCCTGTATGCAGCCACACCCGTACGGATAAGCGTATCTGTGCCATTACTGTCAAGACGACGAAGCTCCCACGAGCGTGGAATTATACCCGGATTCTTATCACCACGTCTTTCATTCTCCTTAAGCTCACGCTCGGCGTTAATAAGATTACCGTCAATCATCATCTGCCCCTCGTCCTTTCGCTTTACGTCGGAGCGTGACAGTGTCTTGCCGGAATACTTAGCCGAAAAGACGTTAAGAAAGCCGAACAATGCCTGGAACAGCCTTACGGGAAGCATAACAATATCGGCAAGGCAGCCGAAGGAATTGCCACCGGAATTGTATTTATATGGCTTTCGTATGTAGTATAGCGAACCGTCGGGCATGCTCTGAGGCGAGGTATAGTTATAGCTATTGTCCGAGAGAAGCTCGGTAAGGCTGCCTTCGTTAATGTCAAGCAAACATATTGCAGAAGGACCGAAGGTAGCCGAGGATGAGGAATACATCTCATCTACAATCTGGCTGATTCCTCTCGGCGCAGAATTATCATCGGGAGCCTTTTTTTCATTCTCGGGAAGTCCTTTAGAGCAGAAATATATCTTACCCTTATCGGTAGCCGACCAGACGGGCGAACTGTCACAAACGTGTCCCTCAGTATAGGTATCAAACCTACCTGTCTCAAGATCGAGAACTCCGATATGGCTCTCACCGGCAAAGGCTGCAGAGGCAACGAGTCTGTCCCCCTGCACGTCAAAGCTACGGTATGACGTACTGCTGCTGCAAAGAACTATTCCCTCGCTATCGCTGTCGGCACTCTTACGGTAGATACCGTTCGTACTGTCAATATCTATAGAATAGAGGAAAATGTTTTTATACTCACCAACGCAGTTTACACGGCTGAATATAGAACTTACCCTTTCAGACGCGCTGGCATGAGGCATAGCGCTGCCCGTGAAAGCAGCACCCTGTCCGTTATACTTCCATTCGTTCTGCTCTGCCCTCGATTTAACCTTTGAGATATAGGAATCAAGCACCCAGGAATGAATCTCCACGGATTTTGTGCCGTCAAAACGGTACATTTTACCTTCACGGATATAGTAGAAGGAGTTTTTCATAAAGTTCTCCTGAAATCAGTTTTTTTATTTTACAAGCTCGCAGAACTCGTCGATCTGCTCGGCAATAGAAGCAAGGCCTGCACGCCAGAAGTTTACGTCTGTAAGGTCGATGCCACAAACCTTTGCTGCATCCTCAACGGTGCTGGTTCCTGTTGCACGAAGCATCTGCTTATAGGTTTCAACAAAGGGCTTGCCTTCCTTAAGGTACTTTGCATAGATACCTCTTGCAAAGAGACCACCGAAAGCATAGGGGTAATTATAGAAGGAGAGTCCACCACTGTAATAGTGACCCTTGCAAAGCCACATATAAGGATGCATGCAGCCTTCATCAAGACCGTCACCGTACGCCTGTCTCTGAGCATCAAGCATAAGCTCACACATACGCTCGGGAGAGAGGAACTCCTGAGGACGTGCTTTAAACACGCTTGCTTCAAAGAGATAACGGGAGTAGATATCCACGATAATCTGGGTTGCATCCATAAGCTGACTTTCGATAAGAGCAATCTTTGTATCACGGTCGTCGCACTCAGCAATCGCAGTATTCATAACGAGCACCTCGTTAAAGGTAGATGCAGTCTCGGCTACAGGCATGGAATACTCACGGTTGAGAGGAGCATTCTTATAAACCTGTCTGTCGTGGAAGGAATGACCCAGCTCGTGAGCAAGGGTAACAATATCCGAGAAGGAGCCGTCGAAGTTGGTAAGCACTCTGCTCTGTCCTGCCGAGTGAACGGCACAGTCGAATGCGCCACCGACCTTTCCCTCGCGGGGATAGAAGTCGATCCAGGAATTGTCAAACGCTTCCTTTACCATATCGTGAAGCTCGGAGTCAAACTTCTTGAAGATATTAAGAAGATAATCTCTTGCATCCTCAGTGGTATACTTCTTATCGCTCTTGCCCATAGGAGCAAAGAGATCGTACCAGGGAAGTCCACCCTCGTGACCAAGAGCCTTTGCCTTAGCGCGAAGATACTTACGGAAGGCAGGCATGTACTCCTGCATAGCAGAAAGAAGCGCATCAAGAGTTTCCTGCTTCATAGCCGAGTTGTCAAGCGCCTTTGCAAGAGGAGATGAGTAGCCACGGCGAGCTGCCTCACCGATAACCTGAAGCTTGATGGAATTAAGAGCAAAGGCAACCGACGTCTCAATCTTCGGATATGCCTTAAGCTCAGCCTCATAAGCTGCACGGCGAACCTGTGGATCGGGATCGTAAGCAAGATTGCGAACTGTGGAAAGAGTTATTTCCCCACCGTTATAGTCAACTTTAAGCGAGCTCGTAAGGCTTGACTGAAGATCGCTCCATGCAGTTGCGCCCGAGATATCCATCTGGGCGAAGAGAGATTCCTCTGCATCGGAAAGAAGATGCTTCGAGTTCTTCACAATTGTAAGGATTCTATAGGAATGTTCCTTCAAAATCTCGTTCTGCCCTATTATTTCTTCAATATTTTCTATTTTAGCAATTGCTTTGTTTACAGCAGCAGAGGGAGCCGCAATAGCAGAAAGCTTACCCATAAGGACGCCCATCATGCTTGCAGCCTCGGTGTCCGAGGTATTTGCGCTGTAGCGAAGATTCGCAAAAATGAAGAGCTTCTCTGCAAGAGAGGAAACCTTTGTCTCAAGCTCAATATGTTTAAGGAGAAGCTGCATTGGCGAGTAGTCCGAAAGCTTTTCGGCACAGGATATCACCTCGGCAATAGCCTCGTCAAAGGCTGCAAGATCCGATGCCATCTTCGGATCGTCAAATCCGGTATAAAGTATAGAAAGATCCCATTGTGTATTCATGTTACTTATTCCTTTTCTGAAAAAATGCTTTATTTATGATATTTTGAAGGCTCGACAAAGGTCTTATACGCCTCGTCGGTAACGCCCTGATTTTTGATTATATCCGAATAGAATTTACCACTGTCCTTAACCGTTCTTTTCTGAGTTTCATAGTCGATATGAACTATACCGAAACGGGCAGACTCACCCTCACGCCACTCAAAATTATCGGTAAATGACCAGTGATAATAACGTTCGATACGGTTATCAAGCTCGCTTATAAGCTTGAGCTGATCGTATATAAAACGTGAACGGAAGGAGTCGTTATTGTCACAGGTACCGTTCTCGGTAACGTAGATCGGATACTCGTCACCGAACTCCATGGAAAGAAGGTTTGCCAGATCGATCAGACCGTCATGATATATTTCCCAGCCAAGATCGTTCCTGTCGCAGCCCTCTGCCACACCGTCCGAAATGCCCGAAACGGTGCTTCGGGAATAATAATTGATACCTATAAAGTCGTAATATCTGCCACGCTCCATTCCACCACGGCGCATAACGGGAAATACACATTTGCCGGTCATCATTGCATCGGTGATAGCGCCCTGGAACATATGCTCCATAAAACGAGCCGAGAAGCGATGCCACAGATTATGATAATTCTTAGGTGAGAACACGCGAAGGTGGTTGGCAAAGGAGACGCGCGTTTCCTCACGGCTCTTTTCCATCTCAGCACGCTTATTGTGAATGAGCTGATAACACTTAACGTGTGCAGACGCCATGTTGGACAGTGCCTTCGAGTAAGCGAAAATCGACTTCTGCTCGGGTGGCCATATGCCGTAGAAATAACCGTTAAGACAGTATACGTTAGGTTCGTTTATGGTAATATATTCATCGACTATATCACCGAGGTAATCTATAACCTCGCTTGCGAAATTGATGAAAATATCAACCGACTCGGGACTCGTCCAGCCACCGAGATCCTCAAACCACAAGGGATTTGAGAAATGGTGAAGAGTGAGAAGTGGTTTTATTCCCTTCTCAATCATATACTCGATCTCCTCACGGTAGTGCTCCAGCACCTCCTCGTCAAAATAGCCGTGGATAGGCTCAATGCGAGACCACTCGATACCAAAACGGTAGATCTGCATTCCCATTTCTGCCATAAGGTCGATGTCCTCGCGCCATCTGTTATAATGGTCGCAGGCACGAGTAGGAGAGCTGCCGTCTATAACCCTTCCCTCACGGGCAAAGCGCGCCCAATTATTGCTTTCATCTCCACCCTCAATCTGAGTCGCAGCCGTAGCCGTTCCTAAGAGAAGGTCTTTTTTCAGAGTAAATTTCATTTTACTTATCTACCTTTTCGGTATTTTCGGTATTTCTTTTTTCAAGATCAGAAACGATCTTAGCGTAAAGCTCCTCATCAATCTTAAACTTCTTCTGATAAAGAACAAAGCCGATAAGGATACAGATAAGAGGAAGAATCATCATGGAGAGCTTCATTATCCAGATCGCACTTCCGGGAACTGCATTGATGATCTCGGTAAACTCAGGAGAGCCCTTCTCGAACGGCTCAAGCTCATTAGCGATAAGATTAAGACCGGATATGATAAGTGTGAAGGACACTATTCCCTTACTTACTGCGCCACCAAACTGATTGATAAAGGGCTGAACTGCAAAGGAGGCTGCCTCATTACGCTTACCGAGCTTCCACTCGCCGTACTCAACTGCATCTGCGAGGAAGAGGAGCATAAGAAGCTGGATAAATGCCTGCGCGAAGAAGAGTCCCAGACCTGCGATAACGATAAGAGGAAGCAGCTCGAAGGAGAGGAAGAAGATAACGTATGAGATTGCAACGGCTATCATAGAGCCGGTATAAAGCTGCTTTCTCGTAAACTTCTTTCTGAACAGAGGGAATACAGACAGCGCTGTAAGTTGTGCAACTGCCAGAACTGCAGCGAAGATCATATACATATCCTCATTCTTGTATGCGTACTTGAAATAATAAGTACCAAATCCCGTTGTAGTGCAATAGCCGATCATAAAGAGCACCATGGAAACGGCTGTTACCATAAGCTGATCGTTGCCGATAAGAGCACGCCAGAGGTCCTTAAGCGTTGTACGCTCTGCCTTTTCAAGCTGGCTTCTGTCCTCCTTAACACCCACAAGGGTGATTGTCTGGAAGAGCCACATGATTGCTGCG
>JAFTON010000083.1 GCA_017463765.1 Clostridia bacterium
ACTTAGGCTGGTCGTCATCTGCAATAAATCTGCAGGTGTTCTTGTCAAACTCGCCTATCCAGTAGTAACACTCAACGGTATATCCGTCAACGGTGTACTGAGGACAGTCAAAGAGAATATACTTGGTCTTGGAACCGTCCTTGGTGCTGATGGGAAGCATTACTACGCACTCCCAGTGCGCGCCCTGCTCGGGATATCTGTTGTAGTCACACTGATAGAGGTATCCACGGTGATCCCACTCTCTCATATCCTCGGAGGTGTAGATAACTGCCGATCCACCTGCACCGGGAATAGAGGTAGAAACCATCATGTAATAAGTGCCATCATCATACCATACGAAGGGATCACGGAACTGCTCTCTCTCTCCCTGAGAGTTGTCGTTAGGCTGAGTGATAACAAGCTTATCCTCTACCACCCAATCGGTAAGATAGGGATCATTGGGGTCCTTCGCGTGAGCGAAGGCAACGTTCTGTCCACCGTGGTTGGGATTACCGTACAGATTTGTACCTGCAGTAATAGCAAGCCAGGGTGTACCGTCGGGTCCGATGCATGCGCCACCGGTCCAGATACCCTCGGGACAGATGCCTGCGGTAGGAACAACGGCATCCTTAACGTACTCCCAATGGATCATATCCTTGCTTACTATGTGTCCCCAACGGATCTGCGACCAATAAGGACCTGCAGGATTGTGCTGATAGAACACGTGGTACATACCCTTGTAGTAGAAGGGAGAATGAGGCTCATTCATCCATACTGCAGGGGGAATTGCATGATACTGAGGACGGTAACGGTCTCCCTCGTAAACCGAGGAGTCAAGCGCGATGTCCTTAAAGTCGAGGTAAGGATGTGCCTCGTCGGAATCTGTATCGTTATAGATCTCAACGATCTCCTTAGGTGTAAGCGCAGAGGAGTAGATAGAAACCTCGTCAAGAAGACCGGAAACCATCTGTCTTTTGATACCGAACTCAATCTGAGGGGTTACGTACGCGCCGATACGAAGGGGCTCCTCGGTGTAGATGATGCTTGTAGCCACAAGCTCGGGGATAATTGCCTCATATGCTGTTTCACCGTTATAGAAGAGTCCGATATAACCGGTATTGCCATCGAAGGCAACAGCAACGTGAGACCACTCGTAAAGAGGAAGTGCGTTGATAGGATCATAGAAGCCAACTACGAAGTCCTCGCCTGTTTCCTCGCTGTGTAATGCTAACTGAATACCCCAGAGACCGAGTCTGCCGTATCCGAGGAGGAAGCCCTCGCCCATTTCGATATCACCCTTGTTGATGATAGAGGTCAAACGGGTATGTCCTGCACCCGACGATGCACCGTCATAATAAACGATATTTTCAAAAACTCTGGGTGCAACCCATGCAGACATGGTGATTGCAGAGGAAGGAGCGATAAAGTCCTTGTTTACAATATTGTTGGAGAAGCCGTCCATGTATAAGGCATTACCCTTTACACCGGGTCTTCTCAAAGGATCGTTAGGCTCCTTGAAAAGAGAATCTGCGTGCTGCTCGTTAAACACGTAATTAATGGTATAATCCATACCGCTTACCGATTCCTTTGTAAGACTGCCGTCGGATTCGTCAAGCGAGTAATTCAGCACAAGGGTGCTTTTTTTCTCTACGTCGTTGTTATCTTTATCAACGTCCGTATCAGGCTCCTTCTGGAACCATTTACATCCCGATGCAGTGCCAACAAGCATAATTAAAACTAATAATAATGCTATAAGTCTGTTAAATTTCATAAATATGACAATTCCTTTCGTATGAGAGGTCGTTTGTCTTTAGTTCCCGTCAGGAAATCCGTTCCATTACTTAAGAAGCGAAAGACCCGGACGACGGTTTGAAAACATATTTTCAAACTTCCTCACATTTTAAGCCCGGACGTGCCGAAGCCCTGAACAATGTATTTTTGTGCCGCAACGTAGGTTACGAAGATAGGTACGCTTGTGATTACCAGCGAAGCCATTATTTCACCGGTAGTAATGCCTTCAATACTTTTTATAGTAATAAGTGCCGTTTGTATCGGAAGCAGTGGCCACGTACCATCATCAGCAGCCGGCAGAATCATTGACGGCCAGAGATAATCGTTCCATACGCCGATAAAGCAGAATACTGCTACCGTTGCAAGAATGGGTTTTGACAGGGGCAGGATAACCTTGAAGAATACTCCAAGCGTATTTGCACCGTCAATACGGGCAGCCTCCTCATACTCCTTAGGAATATTCTGGAAGAACTGCATAAAGAGAAATACGTTGAATATGCTTATGGCTGCAGGGAGTATTACACCCAGAACAGACATCTGCTGCTTCAGTCCAAGCATAATCTTTACTATCGAATACAAAGGAATAATCGAGGTTTCCACCGGTACTACTATCAGGAAGATGATCATAAATGACAGCAGTCTCTTACCGGGGAATGTAAGCTTTGCCATAACGTAGCCTGCAAGTCCGTTAATAAGAATATTAAGGACAATAACGATTGCTGCGTAGATAAAGCTGTTGGTAGCGTACTTCCAGATATCGTAATCAAGAAGAACGCTCTTGTAGTTTTCGAACGCCACGCCTAAATTTGCAAAATCGGGTAAAAACATATTTATCGTTCCGATGCTTTCGGCGTATGCAACCTCGCCTTTTGTAGAGGTTGCCAGCATATACAGTATGGGAAGTATGAATATTAAGGATAAAACTATTCCGACAATATGATAAATAACTTCCTTAACCGTCTTCTTTACAGGCGTTTTATTTGGCCTGAAGTTTGGTAAATCCATTATACTTTTATCCATCTTACTTCTCCCTGAACATTCTGCGCTGCATAAGCGTTATTCCACCGATAAATATAGTCATCAGCAGTGCCACTGCCGAGGACGCGCCTACCCAACGCTCTGTATAACCGAGATTATACATATAGTAGGAAAGCGTTACCGTATGGCTCATATAACCTGTCATCAGCATCGGCTGAGTCATAATTCTGCACGCGCCGATGAAAACTGTGATAAGTATGTAAACGAAGGTAGAACGAAGTCCTACCCAGGTCACGTTCCAGAACTGATGCCATTTGTTCGCACCGTCAAGAGCGGCTGCCTCGTAAAGATCCTTTCGGATATTCGAAAGACCCGAGAGGAATATAAGCATCTGATAACCACAGCCCTGCCATGCACTGAGTACGATAATACAAGGCATAGCAGTTGCAGGATCACGCAGCCAATCGTGAGGGGGCACGTTGAACATAGCGAGCATCGAGTTAAGAAGGCCACCCTCGCCGGGAGCGAGAATCTGTTCCCATAAAAACGCCGTAACCGAAAGAGAGATTACAACGGGAGCAAAGAAGCAAACCTTAAAGATCTTGCTTCCAACGCCGGGACGGTTTACAAACAGTGCGAGCAAAAGTGCAAGCCCGATCTGCAGAGGAACAACTCCCACAACGAAGGTCAAGGTATTCTTTATAGCATTATAAAGCATTCCCTTAGCCGAGATTTCCTTAAAAATATCGGCAAAATTATCGAGGAATACGAAGTCGATATCATTCGGCTTAAGCAGATAATAATCGGTAAATGCATAACCCAAAGAATACAGAATTGGTAATAATATAAAGAGGAAGGCAAGAGCAACCGACGGCAGAAGCATAAGATATGCAGTTACCGTGGATTTAACCCTGTAAACCTCCTTACGCCTCTTTGCAGTGGCTAAGTCGTAGATGACAAAGCCACCGAAGGCGCATAGGAATAATCCTAATATAATTAATGAAGTGTTAAGCATTTTTCATTAAGTTAATAAAATTAACGTCCCTTCAATTTATCCATTGCACTCTGAAGAGTGTTGGTTGCAGACCTGATAAGATCGCTTACGTTGCCGTTGCCAAGACCTGCGATAATCTGGTTAAAGGTTATGGAGAAGGTGGGGTATGCAACGGTTACAGGACGCTCCTGACCACTGAGCTCAAGCTGCTTAAGAAGAGTGTACTCGGGATCGGTAGGCGCATAATTATTTACTACGTCTTTACGCGCAGGGATCATACCCGTTGCATTGATGATAGCCTCAGAGCTCTCTGCAGATGTCATCCACTTAAGAACCTCGAGAGCTGCAGTCTTATCCTCGTGATGATTGTTGGTGATTGCATAAGACCAGCTACCTGTTGCACTTGCAGCCTCTACGCCCTTGGGATAAGGAAGAAGGCCCCAATCGTCACGGGAAGCAAAGCTCTCTTTATACTTGTTATCAAGCTCGGGAATGGTCCAACCGGAAGAAAGATACATACCAACCTTACCGGTGAAGAAGTCTGTTGCACCGATTGCGTAGGAGGTATAACCGTTTGTAATAAGATCCTTAATGAACTGGAAGCCCTTTGCAGTAGCCTGGGAATCATAGTAGCCTGTTGCAGTGTAACCGTCTGCAGATACAAATTCACCACCTGCTGCATAGATGAAGGGATATAAGAGATAAGGAGCAGTCTCGTCCTTGGTAGCGCTGAGACGCATATCTACTGCAGTAACGCCGTGAGCCTTAAGTCTCTGGCAAAAGTCGTTGAACTGCTCGAATGTCTAGGGATTCTCGGCAGTGAAGCCACTTACGTCAATACCTGCGTCACGGAAGATCTTCTTGTTGTAGAAGAAGCCTGCGCTGGACTCCTGGATAGGAAGACCGTAAAGCTTGCCGTCATACTTGTTAAGAGAGAAGAACTTATCCTGATCCTCCTTAGGAATCAGGTCGGTGATATCATAGAGCAGACCCGAGCTTGCATATGCAGCAGTGTTGGGTGCGTCGAAGGTGATGATATCAGCAAGAGTACCTTCAATCTGGTTGTTCTGAAGCTCTGTCTCGTAGCCGGATGCACCTGCCGAACGAGCCTTGAAGATTGCCTTAGCCTTGATCTTCTGATCCTTGTAAGCTGCGTTGAATGCGTTGATTCTCTTCTGATAAGCCTGACCCTCGGTAGAGGACGAATCAACGTGGAACATAATCTTTACGATGGTATTACCTTCTGCATCTACAGGAGGTGTATCGTCACCGCCACCGGTGCCATCACCTGTACCGTCACCACCGAAGCATGCAGTCATACCGAACAACATAATAACCACAAGCAAGAGCGAAGTAATTGAAGTTAAAAGCTTTCTCATAATTTTTTCTCCTTATGTATTTTTATTTTTATTTGTTACATTAAGTGGTTGCGCTGATTATTTAGTAGTTGTACCGAGAACGAACTTTGTTTTAAGAACCGTTCTCTGACAGGTTTCTTCGTTATGTATTTTCTTAATGAGCAATCTGACTACCTGTCTTGCCATTTCCTCAATGGGCTGCTCCACACTGGTGATGTTGCTGATACCCCATTGCTTGAAAATACCGTCGTAAGAAACGATCTGAAGGTCATCGGGAATTTTCTTGCCCTGCTCTGTTGCTGCCTCATAGAAATACTGCGACAGCGTATAGCCCGAAACAAAAACTCCGTCAACGTCAGCATACTTTTCAAGGAAGTCGGCAACTACCACCGGCTCCTCGCCGTGCTGAATAACCTCGTTTACAATACGCGCAGGCATATTGTATTCTGTCATTACGTCAAGATATGCACGCTCCCTCTCCATCACCTCGGAATTTACCAGAGGCTTTGAGCCTATAAAGCCGACACGCTTTGCACCACGGTCGATCATATACTTTACGGCACTTCTGGTAGCATCGTAGTTATCGCTTGTAACGTAGGGGATATCCTTGCCGAAGGTTCTGTCTATTGAGACTATAGGACACTTCTGCAGCTCATCCTCCTCGTGCATATAGTGGGTAACGAATACTGCTCCGTCAACCTCTCGGTGTGTGATCTTAGTTATTATCTCAGCTTCCTTATCAACCTTCTGCTGAGATGAAACCAGAAGAACCGAATATCCGAAGCGACTCGCCTCATCCTCAACGTAATATGCAAGCTTTGCAAAGAATGGGTGGTTTATAACAGGCACCAGCAAGGCAATAATACGGGTCTCATTCTTTCTTAACCTGAACGCCATATTATTCCTTGAATAGTTCAATGCCTTCATTGCATCGAGAACCTTTTTCCTGGTTTTTTCGCCTACCGATTTCTCGTTATTGATAACTCTCGAAACGGTACCTACTCCTACTCCTGCATATTTTGCTACATCTTTTATTGTTGTTTCCAATCTGTTTACCTCCGATTGACCTGCCACGCGAGCAGGAACGGCAAGGGGTTAGTCAACGAGTGTAACAATAACCGTCTTGTTACCGTTGATCACGATTTCATTGTTGTCCTCTGTCAAAAGATCACTGTCAATTGTCAACATCAGATTGCTTACGTCATACTGCTCCCGGCTGAGCTGTGTACCGTTAACGGTAACAGAAGCTACCTTAATGTTTCCGAGGTAGATAACTGCGTTACAGCCCTTCTGGATAATCATATCCTTAAGTGTGGTCTCTGTAGTAGCAGTAACGTTTACTGTAAATTCATATGCTGTCGAGCCACCTACAGCCTTAAAGGTATAGGTTCCGACGGGCAAAAGCTCAAAGTATGCTGAATCTATCACAAGATTTCTGCCATCGCTTACGTAGAATGCTCTGTCAACCTTGGTGTTAGCCATTGTCTTGTTGTAAAGCGCTGTTACAACCTGCTTTGAGTCACCTACAACTGTCAATGAACCCGTACCTGCGTAGGAATACTGGTCATTGAAGTTTACAAACGACTTGAAGGTTGCTTTACCCGAATAAACGTTAAGACCGAAGAGACCCTCCTTGGGCTCATCCTCGCTGAGTACGGTGTCAATAGCAAGGTTTCCGTTAATGTATGCCTTGATGGAGGTACCGACAGCCTCTACTCTTAAAACCACGTTATTCGTATTTACTCCGTGCGCGCTTGCTCTGCCGATCTCACCTCGAGGCGACCACATCTTAACGATCTTTTCATTGTTATCGTAGTTGAAGATGATGTAATCGCTCATATCCTCGGTTGCCCTGAAGATAAAGGCTGCCGCAACTGCCTCAAGAGAGAATGCTACAGAGCAGTTGAAGTCGGATGCAACCTCATCAGAGAGGATATATCCGTCGCCTGCAGGGGTGTACGCAATGATTTCCGAGCCCTTTGCGATCCAGTTACCCGAGATTATTCCCTCTCCACCGAAGGATACGTCTGTATCGGGATCACCCTCGTAAACCGAAATCTTGATTTCCTTTCTCTGATTACCACAGGTTGCCACCAAAGTAGCCTTACCTGCGCCGAGAGCATTGAGAACAACGCCACCGGTAATATTTTCAAGCGAAACGAATTCGTTACCGCTTACAATCTCCCAAGTGATCTCCTCGCCCGAGGTTGAATATGCAGTTACCTGCTTCTTGTCGGTGATAGAGGTATCAAGCTCAACCTCATCGTCACTTACGTACAGAACGGTTTCGCCATCTACGGTCTCACCGGTACGCCATACAGATGCGATCTCGTTAAGCTCAAGGCTCTCAACCGTTACCTCACCACCTACAGAAAGCTCTGCCTTCACAGAATAGGGAGAAGCGAGAGTCAGTACGTAGAAGGGGATCTTGAAATCGTCACAGAATACCTCAACGCCACCGTTATCCGAAAGGATATAGAAGCTCTGCTTATCAAAGCTTCTGGGGCCGGAGGTAAACTTGAAGTGATAATCCTTGATGCTTAGTCCTGCAGAGGAAGTAAATCTACGGTCTACAAAGTAGCCGTCCTCTTCGTTCCAGCCTATCTCGGTATACTCATTATCACTCACGTTTATCTTTATAGAAATTGCCTCGTTGTTAGGATTATCAATGCTGAGAAGCATTTCGAATATATGTGTGTTAACGTCTTTGAGAAGATTTTCACCCGACTTGTCAAGCTTCAGGTTTTCAAGGCTTATCAAATTCTCCTTATCAAAGACGGTGCTGTCCTTTACAATAGGTGTCTGGGTGAGAAGATATCCGTCACCCTCGGAAGCAAGACCATAGATAACGGGGATTGTCATACCAGAACCGTTCCATACCTTTCTTGCATTAGCATAAATACCACTGTCGGTATCTGCAGGAACGCCTGAGAACCAGTGGATAGCTACAGCCTTGCCGAAGTAGTCGCTTTCGGGATCGCTTATGTTAAAGGATATGCCTGCGTAAGAGTCGGTACCGAAATCCATTCTCTGGAAATCGCCTGCGTCGATCTCACCACCCTTGGCATCCTTAAACTGAATAAAATTGCCGTCGTAAGAAATTTTACCTACGACATATGTTCTTGAAGTTAAAGTTATTACATCAAAAACTTCGCCGTTATCCGCTGTTAGTGTGACAACGTCAGGACATTCAGGAACAGGTGCATCAAATTCACCTGCATATTCCCAATCCCAAAGATTAGTCGATTTTAAGAACCAAATCCTGTTTTCCTGCTGGCCGGTAAGAATCATGCCCCAAAGAGTTGTTTTTCCGTCTTCTTGCAATACAGGGAATATCTTGGGGTCACGGCAGGCTACCTTATGGAAGATTCCATCGGGAGCAGTTGCAACCGTTTGCGGAATTATCTTACGCTTTGTCCAAGAAATACCGCCGTCGTCACTGGACATAATAATCTGATCCTGAAGACCGCCGTCACGTGTATAGAAAACGATAAGACCGTTGCCGTTGCCATTGGGGAACCAATTCTGATCATCAATTGCTGCGCTTGTACCCTGTACGTACTCATAAGCAGTACCGGACCACATATAACCTACGCCGCTGCCCCAATCCTCATCGGGGAAGAGAGCGATGGGAAGAAGCTCCCAATGTGCAAGGTCCTTACTTCTTGCGTGTCCCCAATACATATCGCCCCAATAGTTGTTATAGGGGTGATGC
>JAFTON010000084.1 GCA_017463765.1 Clostridia bacterium
CAAGCAAACCTCCTTCTTGTAGTAATGCCTGCATGTTGTAGGCATGGCACATGCGCGTCAGCGCCGCCAACCTGCACTCCTAACAGTTTTTTAACTGCAGAGTTCGTCCCTCAACGAAAAATCCCTCAAATCCCTTGAAAACACTACACTTTTCAAAATTTCTGACGGCACATCTGACGGAAAAACAGCATATAAAAACACTCCCCGAAAATGGGGAGTGTTGCTTTTTGTTAGGTCGAGTGATTTTCTTCTGCAATCAACAAACAGCGACTTTGAAACGGTTAAAAACCTACATGGCTAAGCCTGCTCATATTATCTCGTTTCAGCTCCATTGACGAGTGAACGTAGCGTTCCAATGTTATCTTGGGGCTGGAATGACCGAGAATCTCGGATAAGGATTTTATTTCAAAACCCACCTCTACGCATCGTGTCGCGAAAGTGTGTCGCAGTGCATGAAAATTTACCTTTTCAAGTCCGACCTTTCGCGTTATGCGCCAAAAATGATACTGAAGCTTTCTCGGCTCACAATATCGATTGGTATCACCCGTAAGAACAAATGCTGTAGCTCCACCACGGCAAAAACGTTTGCAAAGCGTCCACGCATTCTCGGTCATAGGGATCAAGCGAGCTGACCCCTCCGACTTTGGCGCGCTGATTACAATCTTTGTGCTGCAGTATTTCAGTGTAGAAGCTTCGGTGTTTTTTAACCTTTGCATCGTGGATCTCACTCGAATAAACCCATCGTCAAAGTTTACATCTTCCCATTTCAGCGCGCAAAGTTCACCTATACGAAGTCCGGTTGACAGCGCAAGTAAAATGCCGAACTTATACTCATCCATATCTCGCGTAAGCTCATCAATAAGCCTATCCTGTTCGGATCTCGAAAGCACACGCATTTCCTTTTTCACTATCTTTGGATATATGATCTCAACCTCAGGCATAATAGCACCTAAAGTCTTTCTTGCATATTTTAATATGGAGCTCAGTATAGTTAATATATCTGTCGCTGTCTTTGGGGAAAGACCGTCAACGTTAACCAGCCTTGCAGCAAAATCCGAAATAACTGCCGTAGTAATCATCTCGGGTCGCATACCACCGAACGCCCTTATCAAATGCTTATCCACGACCGTCAAATATTTAACGTATGTTGATTCGGTTATTTTGTGTCTGTTTACCTGAAGCCACTCGGCTGCATAATCATCAAATTTTCTTTTTCTCCTGTTACCCATTTTTACTCCGATAGCAAGGTTCGTTTTTGCTTTTTGTAATCTTTCCTTTACCTGCGTGTATGTGGAAGCGTAAACGTAACCGTACTTTAAAGCTCCGTCCTCGCCGTATCCCTTAATGTATCGTCCCTCCCATCTGTTGTCTTTTCTCTTGTAAATGTTTTCACCTTTTCTTGACATGGTCTTTTTCTCCTTTATTTTTGATTAGGCTATATAAGCCTATATTTATTGTAAATTATTCCTGTTGTGTTTGTAAAACTTTAATTAATAAAGTTTATATCATACATGACTATTTTTTTGACGGCTCATTTTTTTAAAAAATGCATTAAAAAGCCGAAAAAATAACCAAATAACCAAAAAAATGACAAAAAAATGTGCAAAATTACATAAAAATCCTTCATTTTTAATAAAATTTATAAAAAACTCTTGAAAAAATAATATATATATGTTATTATAATGTAACGCAGAGGGACGAACTCTGCCGAGACTGTGAGGGGTGAGCAACTGTTTTTAGAGCGTAAAACCGATCAAAAACAAGTAGTCCACAACATACAGGCATTACAAATTTAAAAGGAGGTTTGCTTAAATGGAAAAAATCAAAGAACTCTGGGGCAAGCGCAACGAGATCATTAAACCCGTAATTGCTTGGAGTGTTTACGGTGGCGTGCTTGCAGTTGCAGTAATTCTCGCGCTTATTTTCTGGCTTTAATTAGCCTCGACCGAGGGTTTTGCATCGCTTGAATATTGATGAATTTCTTACTTTTATTTTGTTAAAAGTATTGGTTAAACGTCAGGTTTATATTCCAACTCGAAGCGACAAACTCTCAAAAACCAATTAAAAAAACAAATTAATATTTAAGGAGAAAACAAAAATGAGAAACACTAACAAAAAGGGTTTCACAATTGTTGAGCTTGTGATCGTTGTTGCAGTTATCGCGATCCTCGCCGCAGTTCTGATTCCTACTTTCAGCGGTATTATCGCTAAGGCTAACCTTTCTGCAGACCAGCAGGCAGTTAGAAACATGAATACTTCTCTTGCTACATATATCGGCACAGAGAAAGAAATTTCCGACGTTATGTCTCACCTTCGTTCCTTTGGATTTAGCTATGAGAAGATGGTTACCTACTCTAAGGGTTATCATTACTGCTATGCAAAGTCTACCAATCAGATGTATCTCTTAGATGCAAACAACAACGTTGTATATCCTGAGAACGCAGAGATTTCAAAGAGCGAGCTTTGGGCAGCATATAAGGATCACGCAACCTACATCATCCCCGGTATTAACAACTACTACGCAATCAGCGCAATTACAAGCCAGGTTGAGTTTGATGCTGCATTTGGTAACGGCACTTTCGTATTAGACCTTAACAAGAACGTTTGTACTGTAAATGGTAATGCCAATGTTACTGTTAAGAATGGTGCTGTTACAGGCTCCGGTTTCAAAGGCACAGAAGGTACCATTACCGTAAGTGAAAGCAACGAGAATAATACCGTTAAGGTAACTGATGATGCGGGCAAGACAACAAAGATTACATACACCAACGTTTTAAATCCCGTAGGTGTAGAGTCGGGTACAGGAGCTAAGCATTCTGATGGTTGCATCGTAGAATATGTAAATTGCGTATTTACAAAAGAACCCGGTTTCTATCAGAATGGACAGTCGCTCAATTTAGTCTTTAAGAACTGCACATTTGTAAATTACGGTACATTCGGCATTCGACTTCAGCCAGGCGATGCTGACGGAAAGACTTCTACTGTTACTGTTGACGGATGTGAATTTATTAACTGCGACAGAGGTATTCTCATTGGCGGATGGGAAAATACTACTGTAAATATCACAAATTGTACTTTTGCCCTTAAGACTGGTGTATCCTCTAATAACTGTATACAGATTGCGAACTATGCGAGTGATGCAGATCTTGCAAGCTTGAAGCTTAACTTTACAAACAATACCGTTGCTTCTGCTAACGGCGTAGTTTACTTCCACGATTCGATGACCGGTCCCCAGAATCTTGAAACATTCAAGGGTACCCTTAACTTCAGTGGCAATACCTTCGCCAAGGATGTGGTATTAATTGTTGATAGAGGTGAATACAAAAACGGTCACTTCCTTTACAACAACAATACTGCCATGAGTGCTCTCGAAGCTTTGATTAAGTAATCATAAAACTAAATCACAGAATAAACAAATTGACCCCGAGGCAAAAACCTCGGGGTTATTCTATGTAAAAAGAAAGTTTTCTAAACCTATTGCATTTTTTGAAAGTTTGTGCTATAATAAAAACACAGAGAGCACCGATGACGGTTGCTCCCTACTAAGTGATTAAGAAATAACCGCCTTAGTTTCGAAGCAGAGGCGGTTATTTCTTTTTATGTTTTGTCATCATCGTTAAAGTGTTTTAACAACAAATCGGCAAATGCGATAAGCAGAGTAAGAATCATCAGCAATTCAGCTAACGTTAAGTACATCGCTACCACCTCCCCTCATTGTACTGAAGGGAGAAAAAGAAATTCTGCTCCCTTCTA
>JAFTON010000009.1 GCA_017463765.1 Clostridia bacterium
GAATCTCAATGCTCGTAAGGCCCGAGCAATCGTAGAACGCACCCTCGCCAATGCTTGTAACGCTATTTGGAATTTCAATACTTGTAAGTCCTGTGCAATAACGGAACGCATAATTACCAATGCTTGTAACACTACTTGGAATCTCAATACTCGTAAGTCCAGAGCAACCTAAGAACGCAGAATCTCCAATGCTTGTAACGCCTTCGGTAAATACAACGTTCATTAAGCTTGACGGAACATAATCGTCATTATGGTCAGCCCATGATGCACCGAAAATATATCCAAAGTGAGTATTCTCAGTTTCGTTAAGCTCTGCTCCTGCGAACGGCAAAGTTATACTTTTAAGAGATGAGCAATCTTCGAACGCACTTTTGCCAATGCTTGTAACGCTGTTGGGGATCTCAATGCTTGTAAGTCCTGTGCAACCGTAGAACGCATTATAGCCAATGCTTGTAACACTACTTGGAATCTCAATGCTCGTCAGTCCTGTGCAACCAGAGAACGCACTATCGCCAATGCTTGTAACAACATCACCGTCGGGCGACTTGTCCGGAAGTATAACGTCTCCCGAAAGTAACGGATCGCTATCGGTAATAGAACAAGTACCGTCACCGTTGCTGTGATATTGAAGAAGAATTGTACCGCAAACCTTGCAGTATCCATTATCTCCCGCTTGGTGTCCCGTTCTATAGATCATTTCGGTACGATACACCTCACCGCAATCACAGTACCAGGTTTCTTCTCCGTCGGTCGTACACGTCGGTTCAAGCGTAATTTCAGAGCGTGAACTGTGATGGCTGTGGAAGAGATTGCATGACACCAAGGAAAGCATCAATGTAATTACAAAAACGATGCTAAAAAATATTTTTTTCATTTTTTCTCTCCTTTTTTGTTTTTGACATTTTTATTATAATGTATTTTATTAATTTTGTCAAGTATTACTTATCAAATATGATAAACTAAAATCATTGAAGATAAGGTAAAATATCATTAAGTACAAATAGGAGAAAGCTTATGATACACAATATTGCTGACAGAATAAGATATTTGCGCGATAAATCAGGATATACACAAACCGATCTGGCAAACAGACTTGGAATTTCGAGGAGCGCCGTTAATTCTTGGGAAATGTCGCTATCCTCTCCATCAATTGCAAACATCATTGAAATGACCGAGGTTTTCCACGTCAGCGCGGATTACCTATTATCACTTACGGATAAGTTAACGGTAGACATTTCACACCTCAACACAGATGAGCAAGAGGTAATTTTTAAAATAATAAATTGCTTTGAAAAATAAAAAAGAACTGGCGAGTAAGCTTCACAACTTACCGTCAGTTCTTTTTGAATTTTACAGCACTTTAGATAGGAAGTCTTTAAGTCTTGCATCCTTAGGATTTCCGAAGAGCTCGGAGGGGGATGCCTGTTCCTTGATAACGCCCTCGTCGATAAAGATGACCTTATCGGCGACCTCACGGGCGAAGCCCATCTCGTGAGTAACGATTACCATTGTCATTCCCTCTTTAGCAAGCTCTTTCATAAGATCGAGAACCTCGCCGACCATCTCGGGGTCAAGGGCAGAGGTGGGCTCGTCAAAAAGCATGACCTTTGGGTTCATTGCCAAGGCTCTGATTATGGCAATTCTCTGCTTTTGTCCACCCGAGAGTGTGGAGGGATATACGTCAGCCTTATCCTCAAGTCCAATTCTTTCAAGCAACTGCATTGCATGAGCCTTTTTTTCTGCTACGATCTCTTTCTTGGTCTTAAGTGGTTTTGCGTTTTCTTCCTTTTTACCAAAAAGTCGCTTAAGCTTTTCCTTACGCATGTTGCGATGCTCAATGTGAATAGGTGCAAGTGTGATATTATCAATAACCGTTTTGTTATTAAAAAGGTTGAACTGCTGGAACACCATACCGATATGCTCACGATAGATATTGATATTTACTCGCATATCAGCAAGGTCAACCCCCTCAAAGAAGATTGATCCACTTGTGGGATCCTCCATACAGTTAAGGCAGCGAAGCAGGGTAGACTTTCCCGAGCCTGATGCTCCGAGAATAACTACCTTTTCTCCCTGATTTACGACAAGATCAACACCGTTAAGTACGGTTTTGCCGTCATCCTCGAAGGTCTTTGTCAAGCCTTCGACACGAATTATTGCGTTCTCATTATTCACTGCCATATCTTACACCGCCTTTACTTTCTTTTTATTGCTCATTTTGTTCTTATCGCTCTTGGCAAAGATGTTTTCAAGCAGCTTTACCAGCAAGGTTATCAAAAGCACGAGAACAATATATATAAGAGCCATTACTATATAGGGAACCATCTTCTCATAGTTTTTACTTCCAATAGTGCTGAGCGCAGTGTAGAGATCGTAAACGGTGATAAAGCTAAGTACCGACGTTTCCTTGATAAGAGTGATAAATTCGTTGCCCAGAGTAGGAAGAATATTCTTTATTGCCTGAGGAATGATAATCTTAATCATCGTCGTGCCGTAGGAAAGACCAAGAGCGCGTCCTGCCTCCATCTGTCCCCTATCAACCGAATTAAGACCACCCCTCATAATCTCAGCTACGTAAGCACCACTGTTCATTCCGAAAACGACAATACCAACCACGATAGAGTCAACGTTCTTTATCTCAAGAGTGGGAAGAAGTACGTAGTAGGCAAGCAAAAGCTGTACTACCATAGGCGTACCTCTGAATATAGCAATATATACGCTGCAGATCTTGTCAAGTATGCGTACTATAAGCTTATATTTCGGCGCAACCTTCACGACGGCGATAACCGTACCTATAATTATTCCGATAATCAAGCCGAGAACGGCAACTCTGATTGTGTTTATCAGACCCGTAATAAGAAGATCCTGAAAGTATTCGCTCTCCATAGTGGAGAGAAACTTCTCTAATTTTACACTCCAATTCATAATAACTCCTATTTGTTCACACAAAAGCTCCCGCAACGTTCGTTGCGGGAACTTGATTCTTTATTAGTTGTTTACAGCGTTTACGATTGCACCGGCAGGAGCCTCGTCAACAATTACTGCGTAGAGATTTCCATTAACAAGATCAGAAACTGCCTCCTGTGCAGTAGCATATCCTACGCCATTGATGTTAGCAAAGCCTGCATATCCCCAATCTTCATCACCTACCACATACATACCACCTGTGGTACCGTTCTGGAAACCGATCTTCTTGCCCGTAAGAGCAGAGAGAACATTCTCAACGTCCTCAACCGTCTTACAATTATCAAAATCGGTGTTATCAGCAGAGACAATAAGCTTCTGAGATGCATTGTAATAGGTGTCGGTGAATTCATAGAGATCAGCACGATCAGGACTTACAGTAATGCCTGCCATACCGATATCAGCATAGCCAGCGTCAACCTGAGTGAAAATATCGTCAAAGCCGATGTTCTTGATTACAAGCTCAAGATTGTTTGCCTTTGCGTAAGCTGCAGCAATCTCAATATCAAGTCCGTAGATTTTTCCGTCGTCTCCGATGTACTCAAAGGGTTCGAAGGGGCAGTTGGTAACAACCACAAGATTAGAATCTGTGTTTACAACGTCGCTGGTAGTTACGTTGTAGCCAACCTTTTCGCCTGTACCCTCAAAGTACTTTGCAACGAGAGCATCAAAGCTGCCGTTGGACTTGATCTCCGAAAGAAAAGCGTTAAAGCTGGAAACGAGAGTGGTGTTGCCTTTCTTTGCAACAAATGCATATTCCTCATCGGTAAGCTTAACGTCAACAACCTTTACGATTTCGGTTGCATTTGAGCCACCATTGTTGTTATCACCATTATTATTTCCACCACCGAGATTACAGGAGGAAAGTGTAAGTGTAGCACCGAAAAGCATTGTCAGTGCGAGGATAAGTGTAATGATCTTTTTCATTGGTAAATTCCTTTCTTGTAAGTCGGGTTACGGATTTTAGCTGCCCGATCAATTTCAACGTGGCTATTATACACCCACAATTCCGATTTGTCAATAGGTTTTTGTAAAAAAATTCATAATTTTTGAATTTTTATTCGAGTTTTTTCTCGTTTTTAGCATTTTATGATGAATATTCAGGTTTTATTCTGCATATTTATTCATTTTAACTGCATATTGATTTTTTTGGTTGTTTGTGATAGAATAGTATTGTGAAATTTTGCGACTTTTTGATAATAGAACAAATATGATTATTATTAACGGTCGCAGGCAATATACGAAAAATCTTCAGAAAGGCTCGACCCGAGGGGTTATTATAAATAATGATAGCTTTATCTGCATCTGATATCGGTCTTTCCTTCGGGACGGACGTAATACTGAAGGATATTTCCTTCGCTGTAAATGACGGCGACAAAATCGGAATAATTGGAGTAAACGGCGCAGGCAAAACCTCGCTGTTTAAAATAATTACCGGCGAATATACACCTGACTCGGGCGCAGTATATATTCAGAAGGGACATACCGTAGGAGTCCTTGAGCAGAATGCCAGCCTTAGTTCATTGCCTCAGGAAATGACCTGTATTGAATATATGTATACGGCATATCCTTCCCTGCTTTTGCTTGAAAAGGAGATTGAAAAAACAGAAGTCTCGCTTTCCCATGCAACAAGCACAGAGGAAACTATGGCGCTTACCTCAAGACTGAACGAGCAGAACAATCGCTTTGCCTCAGAGGGTGGTCTTGAGTTCAGGTCCCGTTGTCGTGGAATGCTTCTGCGTCTCGGCTTTGACGAGGAACTAATCGAAAGGAAGATCAAAACACTTTCAGGTGGGCAATACACAAGACTCGCTCTGGCAAGGCTGCTTGCGACAGAGCCGGATATTCTTATGCTTGACGAGCCTACGAACCATCTTGATATTGATGCTCTCGCCTGGCTTGAGAGCTTTATTGCAGGATATAAGAAAACCGTTCTTATTATTTCCCACGACCGTTACTTCCTTGACAGAACCACAAACAAGACGCTCTGGCTAAGGTATAGTAAAGCAAGACTATACAACGGCAGCTACTCCAGATGCAAGGAGCAAAGCGATGCCGAGGCTGCTTCTCTTGAGCACAGGTACAAGGAGCAGCAGAAAGAGATTGCAAGAATAAAGGCGAATATTGAATTCCAGCGCAGATGCAACCAAGAGCACAACTACGTTACCATACGTGCGAAGGAAAAGCAGCTTGCCAGAATGGAGCTTGTTGAGCTTGCTCCGAAGGATGAAAAGAACATCAAGCTCAGATTTGCCAGCGAGGAGGAATCAACAGGAAACGTTATTGAGGCTAAGGACGTGGATTTCTCCTACGGAGAGAGGACCCTTATTCAGAATCTTTCCTTTTTAATAAGAAGAGGAGAGAGAGTTATGTTCCTCGGAGCGAACGGAACAGGTAAATCCACGCTTATGAAGCTTATTAACGGAGTGATGCCTCCAAGTCACGGCAGAATCACTCTTGGATATAATATTAAAATTGGCTACTACGATCAGGAAAACCGTGGTCTTACCGACTCGAATACCGTTTTTGGTGAGCTGCGTGCCGAATATCCCGATAAAACCGATCTTGAACTGCGCTCTACCCTTGCGCTGTTCCTTTTTGATGCAGACGATATACAGAGAGGGGTTTCCACACTTTCGGGTGGTGAGCGAGCAAGGCTTACTCTGGCAAAGCTGATACTTAAGAAGGTTAATCTTCTGGTAATGGACGAGCCGACAAACCATCTTGATATCGGCTCATGCGAAGCACTGGAGAACGCACTCCTTGCATTTGATGGCACAATCGTGGCAGTATCCCACGACAGATATTTCATAAACAGAATTGCAACAAGAATTATTGAGCTTGCGCCCGAGAGAGACAACGGCATGATAGATTATCCTCTCGAGAGCTATGACGACGCCTTTACCGAATACATGCGCATACGTGAAAGCCGTAATCTTATGCTTCAGGCAACAAAAAAGGTAACCGAGGTAACAGATGCCAAAGCAAGCTATGAGGAAAAAAAGCGCGAAAAGGCAAAGGCACGCAGCGAGGAAAAAAAGCGCGAGCGTGCGCTGATAAGAATAAAAGAACTTGAAGGCGAGCTTGAAAACCTTGATGCCGAACTGTTCGGTGAGGCTGCCAGCGACTACGTCAGAGCTGCCGAAATCGAAGAAAGAAAGGCTGAAATCGAGGAAGAGCTGCTTACTCTTTATGAGCTTGTAATGTAAACGTGGAGAAAATTATGCAGATTATAGAATATCCATCGAGAGAAAAACTGAATATTCCTAAGTGCGTAATGGCTCTCGGCTTTTTTGACGGAGTTCATATTGCACATCGGGATTTGCTACGCATAGCAGCAGAGACTGCAGCCGAGATGGGATTCGCATTCGGTGTATTTACCTTTGGCTCGGGTGGAAAAATCAAAGCAGATACAGGAAGGCTTTACAGTGACGACGAAAAGGCCGAGATGTTTTCCGAGCTTGGTGCAGACTTTACCATAATTGCTGATTTCGACGCTATTTCAGGCTGTACTCCCGAGGCTTTTGTTAACGATATACTCCGTCGTGATCTGAACTGTCATATATGTGTGGCAGGCTTCAACTTCCGATTCGGTAGGGGTGCCAGTGCAGATTCCACGATGCTTACCCGGCTGATGAGACAATCCGGAGGTGATACCCGTATCTGTGATGAGATTACCTTAGACGGTCTTACCATATCGGCGACCCTGATACGCCGTCTTATCACCGAGGGAAGAATTGAGGAGGCAAACCTTTATCTTGGCGCTCCTTATTATATAAAAGGAAGAGTTTTACACGGACGGAAAGATGGCAGGACAATCGGCTTCCCTACCGTTAACATATCCATAGATGAGGGACGGGTTGTTCCAAAATACGGCGTATACAGAACGGCTGTGGTTATTGACGGCAAAATCTACAGTGGCGTCAGCAACGTTGGCATATGTCCGACCTTCGGTGGAAATGAAACGCGCCTCGAAACTCATATCATCGACTTTTCAGGCGATATGTACGGCAAGGAGCTTCGTATTTATTTACTCGGATTTTTGCGTGAGGAAAAGCGATTCGAGTCTATAAATGAGCTAAAAATGCAAATAAATATTGACAAAAACACCACAATCAGAGAAAATGGAGATATAAAATGGCAGGAACTTGGACTAAAATAACCGTTACAGGTAATATCAAAAATCTTGATGATATCGTTGCAGTGATGAGCATGCTTGACAACGGCCTTATGATTGAGGATTACAGCGACTTCTCGCTTAACGGAATGTACGGAGAGCTTGTTGACGAATCTATACTCAATGCAGACCGTGAAACCGTTCGTGTTTCGCTCTTCGTTCCGGAGGAAAGAAATCCACTTGAATACAGAGAATTCCTCGAGACCAGACTCCCTGCCCTCGGCATAGAGGCAACTATTAGCTTTGAAGGCATCAACGAGGACGATTGGGCAGAAAGCTGGAAGCAGTATTACAAGCCGGTCCCTCTCGGAAAGGTAACTATCGTTCCTGCGTGGGAAAAATACGATGCGAAGGACGGAGAGGTTATCATCAGAATGGATCCCGGCATGGCATTTGGTACAGGAACTCACGAAACGACAAGACTCGTTATCCGTCTCATGCAGGATATAATTCAGGGTGGCGAGCGTGTGCTTGACGTAGGCACAGGCTCAGGTATTCTTTCTATTTGCGCATCTAAGCTTGGCGCAAAGAGCTGTAACGCATACGATATTGATCCCGTGGCAGTTAAAGTAGCTAAGGAAAACGCACTTGCAGACGGTTGCGATAACATTACGGTCGGCGTTTCCGACCTGCTTCGCCAGGTGGATCTTTCGGGTGGAAAGTATGATTTCTGCGTTGCAAATATTGTTGCAGATATAATTATAAGGATGCTTCCCGACGTAAGAGCTTACGTCAAGGAAGGTTCTCCCCTCATTCTCTCGGGTATTATCGGTGAACGCGCAAACGAGGTGAGAGAGGCAGTAATCCGTACAGGCTTTACCGTCGAGAAGGAAATCAAGGAAAACGACTGGGTAGGAATGCTGGTCAGAATATAGGCTTTTCGGAGTTAGATATGGCAAGATTTTTTGTTGAGAAAGAAAAGATCGGTGAAGGTTTTATAATCATCGACGGCTCGGATGCCCATCACATCGCAAGATCGCTGAGAATGGCAGAGGGTGACGAGATAGTTGTTTGCGACGGTTCGGGAACAGAATACAGATGCAGGCTTACTCGCATACGCGATGAGGAGTGTAGGTGTGAGATAATCGAGCAGCTTGTTTCTGAGGCAGAATCGCCTGTAGAAATCACCCTGTGCATGGCATATCCAAAGGGGGACAAGCTGGAGGTTGTTATTCAGAAGGCAGTGGAGCTTGGTGCAAGTCGCATCATTCCCTTTGAGTCATCAAGGTGTATAAAGCGTCCGAAGGCAGAAAAAGCAGAAAAGCAAACGGCAAGGCTTCAGAGAATAGCAGAGGAAGCTGCAAAGCAGTGTGGAAGGGCAAAAATACCTACCGTAGTTCAGCCTATGAGCTATTCCGCAATGCTTGACGAGGCGAAAGGCTGCAGTGCTGCGCTGTTCTGCTATGAAAACGAGGGGGGGCTTACCGTAAAGAATCTGCTGAAGGAGATGAACAAGCCCGACAGCATTGCTATCATCGTTGGTGCAGAGGGAGGCTTTTCTCCCGAGGAGGCAGAGGAGGCTAAGGCAAGAGGATGCTTGTCGGTTTCCCTCGGAAACAGAATACTCAGATGTGAAACTGCACCACTGTTCGCACTGACGGCAATATCCTATGAATATGAGCTTTAAAACAAAAGGCGACCTCGCATTTTTTCGGCAAAATGTCGGTAATGTGAAATCGCCTTTTTGGTTTCATATGGCAAAATCGTTAAATTTTACAAAGAAAAATATATTTTTTTGTGAAAATTCTTGAATTTTTTTTAAAAACCTATTGCAAAATGTCCAAAAATGAGTTAGAATATAGTACAGTATATACAAAAGGTACCTTAGATTGCGCCATTCATTTTGCTTTCAAAGGTGTTTTTTGTTAGTTATAATTAATAACAATATTACGGTTTTATAAAGAAAGGAACGACCCATATGTCAAATCGCTTGTACCAAACAGTGCTTCATCAGATGAAGGACGTTATAGGCCGCACCATAGGAATCATTGACGAGAATGGTATCGTCATCGCCTGTAGCGAGCTCTCCAAGATAGGAGAATCCAAGCAGAGAATCAGAGAGGAGCTTGCATACTCTGCCGATGCAGTTATTTACGAGGGTTATACCTATCGTTTCATTAATGCCGGCGAAAAGAACGACTGTATCTGCTTTGTTGAGGGTGATGACTCTCATGCAGAAAGCATGGCTTCGCTTCTCGCAATTTTCCTCGGAAATATGAAATCGCTTTATGACGAAAAATATGATAAAGGCTCGTTTATCAAGAGTATTCTTCTTGATAACATATTACCCAGTGATATTTACATAAAATCTAACGAGCTTCATTTCTCCAACGACGAGCGTCGAATCGTTCTTGTTGTTAAGTTCCAGAGCTCCTCTATCACTCCTCCCTATGAGATTGTACAGGAGATGATAGGTAACAGCGACAAGGATTACGTTATCAATATCAGTGAACAGGACGTTGTTGTTGTAAGAGAGATCGAAGAAGAGGTAGAGTCGAATGAAATAGAGGACTATGCACGTTCTCTTATCGAGAATGCACAGGCATCCTACGGTCTTAAGGCAACCATAGGTATTTCCTCGGTTGTTGACAATCTCAAGGACCTTGCAAGAGCATATAAGGAAGCGAGAATTGCTTTTGAGGTTGGTAAGGTATTCGATATTGAGAAGCCGGTTATTTCTTATGAAAATCTCGGCATCGGCAGGCTTATTTACCAGCTTCCCACCACCCTTTGTGAAATGTTCCTCTCAGAGGTATTCAAGAAGGGCTCGCTTGAGTCGCTTGACCGTGAGACTCTTATGACCGTTCAGAGCTTCTTCGAAAACAATCTTAACGTTTCCGAGACCTCAAGAAAGCTGTTTGTACACCGTAACACCCTGGTTTACCGTCTTGAAAAGATCAGAAAGCTCTCCGGACTTGATCTTCGCGAGTTCGACCACGCAGTTACCTTTAAGGTTGCGCTTATGGTAAAGAAATATCTCTCCAATAAGCCTACTAAATATTAATAATTTTAGTTTTTAATTATTATAGCGAGCTGTATCTTTCACTGCTTGCTGTGAAATAATAACGTCATATTACGGGGCTACTGCATTACAGTGTGGAAACCCCGAAATGTGTAGATAAACAAAATGAGGCAATATCAATGAAGAAAAACATAGTTAATAAGGCATTTGCAAGAGTAATTCTGCTCTTGCTTACAGTTTCGGTTTTACTTTCTGCGCTTACGTCCTGTGATCTTCTCACACTGTTCGACTACGTTGCAGATAATAAAGACGAGATTCAGAATAATATCGATAAGACTCCGGACGATAATAAAAGCAAATACGTTTGCGACTACCTACGCGATTACGGAGTTCCGATTTTTGATAAGGTGAAGTTTAAGTATTTTGAGGAATGCTTCATGCAGCTTTACAACTACGGTGACGGTATGCCCGGTGTCAGTGAGCATGCAAAAAAAACGGCTGAAAAGTTCCTTTTGGAATACTATGATACAATTGATAAGGATAACAAAACTCTTGTTACCGATGCGCTGCTTGACTGCTACGTTGCTGCGCTCGATGATCCTTATGCATTCTACCGTCCACCCGTTGAGACCGAGGACTATATGACCGATATGAGTGGTAAATTCGGTGGCATCGGCGTTATGGTTGAGTATAACGATATCGATAAAACCATTATGGTTAACACCGTTTATCCCGATTCCCCTGCCGAGAAAGCAGGCATTAAGGTGGGAGACTATTTCTACTCCATCGATGGCAAGACTGTTGACGAGCTTGGATACACCAATGCCGTTAACTACGTCAGAGGCGAGATCGGAACATCTGTTGAGCTTGTAATGCTCCGTAACGGTGAAAAAGTTACGGTTACGGCTGTTCGTGCAGAGGTTGAGGAAATCAACGTAGCCTATGAGATAGATACCGAAAAGAACATCGGCTACGTTCAGATAGTTTCTTTCAAGGGCAACACCTTCGATCAGTTCAAGGAAGCTATCGATGCACTTGAGACTGCCGGCGTAAAAGGCATAATTTTTGACCTTCGTGGCAATCCCGGTGGATACGTTGACAGCGTTTGTGCCGTTATTTCCTACCTTGTTCCCGACGGCGTTACAATTATGAGCTATCAGTATAAGGGCTATGACAAGATTGAGCTTGTTTCCGAGGATGAAGGAGAGGATCACAAGGTAGAGCTTCCCTTCGTTGTTATCTGCGACCAATACACTGCATCTGCAGGAGAGATTTTTACTGCTGCTATAAGAGATTACCGTGAAGATAAGCTTATTGAGGCTACCATTGTCGGTACAAACACCTATGGCAAGGGCATTATGCAGACCTCCTACTACTATCCCCTCGATCAGTCAACGGTTACCTTTACCGTAGCTTATTACAATCCTCCATGTGGCATCAATTATCACGAAAAAGGAGTTACTCCCGACGTGATTGTTGAGATTACAGGCGAGACCGATACACAGCTTGAGGCTGCTTACACCGAGCTTCAGAAGCTTATTAAATGACAACTTATATTTACAAATAACAAACTTTTCAGGAGAAACTAATAAAAATGGCTGAACAGAAGACCTATACACCTGCAGGTTTTAAAGCACTTCAGGATGAGCTTACCGAGATAAATAACAAAATTGAAGAAAACAAGAAGGATATTTCCACCGCGCGCTCCTACGGCGACCTTTCGGAGAACTCCGAGTATGATGAGGCAAAGCAGGAGCAGGGCAAGCTTCACGCAAGAAAGGCTGAGCTTGAGGAAATGATCGCCAACGCAAAAATTCTTGACGAGTCGCAGATCGACTGGGCAAAGGTCAGCGTAGGCTCTATTGTTACCGTACACAACGTTGAAAGAAACGCAGAATTTACCTACCATATCGTTGGTTCATATGAGACCGATCCTAAGGCAGGCAAAATTTCCGACTCCTCCCCCATCGGATTAGCTCTTCTCGGCTCTAAGGCAGGAGACGAGGTTGTTGTTGCAGGTGCAAGAATTCAGCACCTTCGTGTTCTTAAGGTAACCAGGCAGAATTGATACGTATTGTATTCTTTTAAAGAAAGGACGTAAAAATGGCAAGCGAAAATATAAATCAGACACCAAACAGCACAAGCGAGCTGGCTGTTCGCCGTGAGAAGCTCAATGCGCTTTACGAATCGGGTAACAACCCCTTCGAAATAACCAAGTATGACAGAACTCACGAGAGCCTTGATGCCATTGCTCTTTATGAAGAGAAGGAAGCTTCTCTTGCAGAGGGCGAAACTATAGATGTTCGCCTTGCAGGCAGAATGGTATCCAGACGTATTATGGGAAAGGCATCCTTCGCACATATCCTTGACGGTCAGGGCAAGATTCAGCTTTACGTTTCACGCGACGGAGTTGGCGAGGAGGTTTACGCTGGCTTCAAGAAGTGGGACGTTGGTGATATTATCGGTATCGAGGGTCACCTCTTCCGTACCAGAACAGGCGAGATTTCGGTTCACGTAACCGGTATTACCCTGCTCTCGAAGTCACTTCTTCCCCTCCCCGAGAAGTTCCACGGTCTTACCAATCTTGAGCAGAGATACAGACAGAGATACGTTGACCTTATCGTAAATCCAGAGGTTAAGGACACCTTCGTTAAGAGATCCAGAATTCTCTCGCTTATCAGAAGCTACCTTGATGGAAAGGGATATCTTGAGGTTGATACCCCTATTCTTCTTCCTATTGAGATCGGCGCATCTGCCAGATCCTTCAAGACTCACCACAATACCCTCGATATTCCTATGTACCTCCGTATAGAGACCGAGCTTTACCTGAAGCGTCTTATTGTAGGTGGCATGCATAAGGTATATGAGGTAGGCCGTATCTTCAGAAACGAGGGTATGGACCCCAAGCACAATCCCGAGTTTACCACTATCGAGCTTTACGAGGCATTCACCGATTATTATGGAATGATGGATCTTGTTGAAGAGCTTTACAAGATGCTCGCAAAGGAGATCTGTGGCGATACAAAGATTACCTATCAGGGCATCGAGATTGATCTCGGTCACTGGGAGAGACTTACAATGGTTGACGCAGTAAAGAAGTATGCAGGCGTTGACTACCACGATTGGCAGAGTGACGAGGATGCAAGGGCTTGTGCAAAGCAGCACCATGTTGAAGTTCCCGGCGATGCTACAAAGGGTACTGTGCTTGTAGAATTCTTTGACGCATTCGTTGAGGATAAGCTTATTCAGCCCACCTTCATCTACGACTATCCCGTTGAGAACTCTCCTCTTGCAAAAAGAAAGCCCACCGATCCTGCATTTACCGAAAGATTTGAATACTTCATCAACTGCACCGAGTACGGCAACGCCTTCTCCGAGCTTAACGATCCCATCGACCAGCGCGAGAGATTCGAGAGCCAGGTTGCAAAGAAGAAGGCAGAGGATCCCGATTCTCCTGCAGAGGTTGACTACGATTACGTAACAGCCCTTGAGTACGGTATGCCTCCCACAGGTGGTCTCGGCTTCGGTATCGACAGACTCGTTATGCTGCTTACCGACTCGGCTTCGATCAGGGATGTGTTGCTTTTCCCCACAATGAAGCCCGAAACATAATTATTCCAATGAACGCCCCGACGCGTCGCATAGTCAAAAAGGACGAAAGCCAAGGCTTTTGTCCTTTTCTCTTTGCTTTGGCGCCCTCACTTCACAAAAACGATACTCAATCGTTTTTGCTCGTTCACCCCACAATGAAGCCAGAAACATAGTTTACAATAAAAAAAGCCGACGAGGGTATTGCACTTTCGTCGGTTTTGTGTTATACTGTAGTTAATTCAACTGTAATGAATCATTATAGGTGAAATATATTAAAGGAGAAAAAATATGGGTTTATTCATTTTCTTGGCAGTATTAGCTGCAATTATCGGTATTTTGTCTACTTGTATCAAGGTGGTTCCACAGACCTTTGAATACGTTATCGAGTTCCTCGGTAAGTACAAAACCACTTGGAAGGCAGGCTTGCACTTCAAGATTCCCTTACTTGAAACTATCGTAAACAGGGTTACCATAAAGGAGCAGGTTCTTGATTCTCCCCCACAGCCCGTTATTACCAAGGATAACGTTACTATGCAGATAGATACGGTTATCTACTATGCAATTTACGATGCAAAGCTTTATGCTTACGGTGCAGTTAACCCCATTTCCGCACTTGCAAACCTTGCAGCAACCACACTTCGTAACCTTGTCGGTGAGCTTGAGCTTGACGGCACTCTTACCTCTCGTGATACCATCAACGCTAAGATGACAGAGATACTTGACGAGGCAACCGACAAGTGGGGCATCAAGGTCAATCGCGTAGAGCTTAAGAACATTATTCCTCCTGCAGAGATTCAGAATGCAATGGAAAAGCAGATGAAAGCAGAGCGTGACCGTAGAGAGACCTTGCTTCAGGCAGAGGGTCACAAGGCGGCTGCAATTACTCGCGCAGAGGGTGACAAGCAGGCATTGATCCTGGCAGCAGAGGGTGAGCGTGATGCAAGAATCGCCCGTGCAGAGGGTGAGGCAAAAGCTATCTTCCTTGCAAAGAAGGCAGAGGCCGACGGTCTTCGTGCACTTAAGGAAGCCGGTGTTGACGCTGCCGTTCTTGAAATCAAGAAATATGAAGCTCTGGTTGCTATGTCCAACGGCAAGGCATCGAAGATTATCGTTCCCACCGACGCCGTTGAAATGACAAAGGCTAACGTGATCTTTTCTGAGACCTCCGGTCTCGGCGATGTGACCGAGCCTGCGCCCGAAGATCCTCCCGTAATTAAGGATGATCCTTGTTGCGATTAATTTTCGTTGGCATAATCTGATAAAATGACTGTCTTAAGCTTTTGCTTAGGGCAGTTTTTTTATTTGCTTATATAATACAGCCCCCTGCTTTTTTCAGGGGGCTGTGTTTGGTATTCGGTTTGTTTTAGAAATCGAAATCAAATTTTCGTCTCGCTGGCTGCTTCTTTGCATTCTCACGCTCGAGGACTTCTTCAATCTTATAGTTGTTCTTCGTGGGGTCGTACTCACGGAACTCAACGTCATCATCAAGGAGGGGAGGAAGCTTATCGCTGCGCTTGAAGAATGGCAGCATATATCCCTTAAAGTTATCCGAAACTCTTGTTCTGACGTAAAACTCTCCTAAATCCAATTTATCCAAATCGCTTTTTCTTATTACGGGAACGTCCTCGGTTCCCTTGCTGATAGAAATATTTCCGTCGTTAGAGATTGCGAAGGAGGTTTTTACACCTATCTTCTTACCCATCGATCTTACAAATGCTTCCTTTGTATCATCATTATTACATCCAAGGAACAACTGAAGGTCGCAGTTGTCACGAATAATGTCACTGGTCTACTGTTTATATACCATGATGAGCTGTTGAATAGACTGTATTGCCATAACCATCCATATTCTTCGGGATCTTAATGTGGTAATTTTGTTAGCCAGGTTAGGCATAGCCGGCATGTTTGCGAATTCGTCCGCCATGATTACAAAATCTCTGGGAAGAGCATGTGTAGGGGACTTATCAGCCTTAAGAACAAGCTCGTTTATCAGATTATTTATCATCATCATACAGATGTTATGGGTGGTTTTTTGTCTTTCATCAGTGATGACGAATATTGCATAGGGATCATCTCCACTTGCAATCTTTCTCAGGTCAATCTCATTGGTGGTAGAGGTGATTGCACTAATAGTGCTGGAGGAATATTCTCCGAGCGCAGTGTTAAGAGTAGAGATATAACCGTCTCTGGTGGTCTTTGCTCTTAGCTTATAATTAGACGTAATTGCGCTCTTGACACAGAGAATGTCGTCTGCACGTGTAAGCCATTCAATTATCTCATCACAGTCATCTCCTGTCGAGAATGCGATGTAGCACACGTTAGCTATGGTAAACATCTCACGGGTCATACCATTCTCTGGATCCTCGGAGTCACGGAGCATCGTCCAGATTATAGCGTTAAGCATGGTTCTGGCACCACTTGTCCACATTCTGTCTGCAGGGTCGTAGTCCTGTACAACAAGGGCTGAAAGCTCGCCGATAGCTCTCTCGATGGAGTCCATAAGCTCTGCCCTTCTGCACTCTGCTGCAATCCTGGCCTTCTTTACACTACCGTAATTCTTGCCGTCAAGCACTTTGGTAATCTTCTCCTCGCTGACAAGCTTCTTCAGTCTTACTGCCTCCTGATAGTCGTCATATATCTGAAGGAGGAAATTATACCTTGCGCTCTTATGTGGATTTCTGAGGTCGTAAACAACCACCTTATAGCCCTGCTTCTTAAGCATTGGTGCAAGGTCTGAATGAATATTACCCTTAACGTCGGTGAACAGGAAGGAGGGACGCACGTCCTTGGGCAGACCTGCAAGCAGGCACTGATTCTTATAAAATACCTCCGACTTACCCGTACCGGTACTACCGATAACCAGCTCGTGAGCGTAAGGCAGCATCATAACATTGGTTCCGTCATAGTAATGAACCAGGCCTGCCTTCTCGGGCTTGCACTCACCGAGCTTGTCAACGGTTGTCCAGTATCCGTTTTTAATCTTCGTGCCACCGGTGCAGGATATACACTGGGATTCTTCGTGATAACGTTTATTCTGACGCTCGAGAGCGTTGCTGATCATTATATTAGTATTCATTGAATGTAAATCTCCTTTCAGTACTCATAAATCCAACGGTAACATAGTCCTTACACTTGCAGAGAGGGAATTCGACACAAAGCTTTTCCACGTCGGTATCGATACGTCTTGCGTCAGCATCGGATATCCTGGTTCTGCAGAGTTCGATATTTCTCTCAACGTACTCATCAACGGTAAGCTCAAGCTGCTTTATGTAGATGCCCTTGATGAGCGAGAAGTAGTAGTATGCTTCCTTATATCCGGAGTCCTCAAGGAAGATATATGCAAGGTGGTGAACAGCTACGATGGAGCCACCGTTAACAAGCTCACCAAGCTCCTTTATTGCCTTCTTGATATTACCGTTCGCGTACTCGAAATAGGCGATTTCGGTACAGATCTCATCGGTCTTGGGATTTGCCTTCTTAAGACTGATAATCCAGTCAAGATAACGCATACCGTGGTGACGGTCTCTGTCATCGTTCATACGGCTGTATACGTCAACGAGTGCTGCAGCAGCGAGGCAAACGTCCTCTTCCGAATCGAGAATATCACATATCAGCTTGTAGTTCTTGCTGTCGGTGATACTGTTAATGCCCTGCGATTCCACCTCGGCTACGGCTTCAGTGATGCTTATGAACTCGTCCTGACCTCTTTAGATTACTTTGCTACCGAGAAGAAGAGTAAGAAACCTCTGACGCTGTTCAGAAGAATAGTAGCGTCCGATGGTGGCGTCGAAATACTCTAAGAATAATTCATAATGTTTGTAGTGCATAACTTTCATATCTCCTTTTCTTTCATTTACATACCAATTATAACATATATTTATCGTCAATATCGGGTCAGATGCAATCAATTTGAGTTTAAGAAAATCAATTTTTGATTTCAAGAGGGGCATGCATCAAAAATCGACATTTTTATGCTTCAGAAGCCTAAAATATTCTCATCAAAAAACATTGACATATTGAGGCATTAATGATATAATATTCTTGCAATATTTTTTTAGAGGTGTAAATATGGCAAAAAGCTTTTGGTTATTCGGTTGTCCTATGTATAGCGACGAAGCAATGAGAAACGAATTAGATTTCTATGCTTACTTAAATTATCCTGAAAATGAGCGAACCTATTGCAAGCACGATACTCCCTACATAAATAAAGACCAGCCCTGCCTGGTGCTCAGAAATCTTATTGAGGATCTTTTTTTCGGCAACAAGGTATATGATAAAAACGGTAGAGGCAAAAAAAACGTGCTTATCGAAACCTTCCCTCTTATCATCACAAAAAACCCTGAGGTTAAAAACGTAAGCTGTTTCTTCCCTTTCTTTACTCCTAAAAAGGAATATGAAAGCCGTTTCAAGTCCAGGAAAGAATCAAAAAACAATCCTTACGCCAACCAGCTCTGTGTGATGCTGCTTAATAATCCGAAGGAATGTATTGAGGCCGTAGAAAAAAAGTGCAAAAGTTTTTTCAGCAAAGGCTGTACTATTAAAGATGAAAATAAGCTTCAGAGCTACCTTGAAAGCAGAGTAGATATTTTTATAGAGTACGTAAAAAATGACACGGACGGAAAGAAGCATACTCCTTTTGAAAACGGCAGCTCGGAGCTTAAGGAGAGGACACATGAGGCTATCGGTAACGGATATAATCTGGTAAAGGAAAACCGTATCAAGCTGCTTGCTCGACTTCTGATTTTGTCCGGTCTTTGCTGGGATAAGATAAACACTACGGCACTGTGCAGGCTTTTCGTTGAAGAAAAAGCGTCGGATACCGAGCTTGAGTGCGACAAGTATTACGCCCTGTATTGCGAAGGCAAAAAGACAAACAAGCAGTATATTCGCGAAGCATATAAAAGACTTCCCACAGGCGAAGAAGAGCAGTCAAAGTATACTAAGGAAATATCCAGCGATTACGCCGAGTATCTTATGAGCGCCGTCGGTGAGACCAACAAGAAAAAGGCTGTAGAAATACTCACCTCGCTTAGCAAGATTTATCAGAAATACGGCAAGGTGTTGTACCTGCTCGGCAACTGCAAAAACGAAGGAATAGGCTGCAAGGAGGATAAAAAGCAGGCGAAAGGGCTTTTCAAAAAAGCTGCAGAATGTGGAGATCCGAGAGCACTGCTGCTTCTGGCAGAGGAGCATTTTCATCATCTGTAAGTGATGAAAAGAGAAAAGCAATTCCCTACTGTGAAGGAATACTTGCGCTGCCTCCCCACGCAAGAAAAGAGCAGCTTGGAAGAGCAGCCTTTATTCTGGCAGAGATATATTTTTCAATCATCGATGATAAAGCAACGGCAAGAGATTATTATATCATTTCAGCCGATGCCGGCTATGCATCCTCGCGCAACCGTCTGAGGCAGCTTGACAGACCAAACCGTCAGGCAGCAAACGATACTATTCTGGATAAAAGCTCCAGGACTCTGAACCAAAACATTATTGTAAGTGGCTGCAAGGACGTAATTGAAAGCCTCAAGTCGTCGCTGAAGCCAAGCGAATGGAATATGATGCTTATCAGCGAGAGTCCCGACTCAAAGAGTTTGATAAGAGAAAAAATGATCGATTATCTCGAGGATAATTTCAACCCCCATCGAAACGCAAAGGATTATCCCGAAAGAAGCGTGTTTGTCTTCGCAGAATCAGACGAGAACGTGAATTTAAGAAACACACTTCATCTTTTAGACCGTCTTTACAACGTATATAACAACATTCTCGTCACCTCAAATGATGAAAATGACGAAAGACTTCTTCGTCTTATGCGATCCTTCGATATTTATTTATCTGCAGACTACGAAACGGCATCAACCATGATTGACGCCAGCGTTGCAGATATGGGAGATAAGGTTTACTTCAAGATACATATCTGCGATACGAACAAGCTTCTCTCTGAGCAACTTCTTTACAGAGCGCCCCTGTTCATTCCTTCCATTCGAGGTAAGGATAATCCTAACGTAGTTACCTTCGGTAGCAGTGACTTTATTTACAACTTCATTCGTGAGGCAACAGCATCTACTTATATGGATAAATATCCCGTCACAATATCAGCCATTGATAAAGATATTTCAAAGGTAGAAAATAAATTCAAGCAGAACTGTGGAGGAATCTGCTCTGTAGCGCTTAAACATATGATTTCACCCTGCTTCTTCAGCTATGATTTATCAAGAGCAGACCTTGACGACATTGCTTCCTGCCGACTCAAGAATTATGGGGATGACGAGCGTAAGATTAATGAAGTTATTAAAAATGGTAATTACTTTGTCGTCGACGTGGGCAGCGATATGGAAAACGTTATGTTTGCAAAAAATCTGCGCACCTGGCTTCTCAGAGGGGACAAGGAATTCAAGCGAATTCCATTTATTGCCGTAAGATGCCGTGACAGCGTTAATGCATACTGGATAAGCCGACTTCATTCAGGTGGTGGACGTCAGGATCCCCATTGGTATAACGATTACGACTTCTATATTTTCGGTATGATGAACGATATATATCCCCATGAGATCACCGATGCGACTATTGAAAAGATTGCTTTAGGAGTACATTTATCCTATGCAGACAATCCTACCGAACGGGAGATTGCACGCTTCTGGCAGAGCAGCTACCGTCGAGATTCCTCCTGTGCAACTGCAGTAGGTCTGGTATATCGCCTGTTCGACGCAGGAATATGCCTCAATAACTACCGTGATTACCACAGAATCAACTTTAGCCGTATGGCATCGCTTGCCGACAGCTATGAAAAGAAGCTGAAGGCAGACAGCAAGCTTGCAAGCAAGCTTGCAAAAGCAGAGCAGGCACGTTGGAACTGCTTCATGCTTTCGAGAGGTTGGCTTCCTGCCACTCCGGAGGAGGTAAACATATATGCAGAAGCTCTTAACTACTCCTCACACAGATATGACCTGTGCAAGCTGCACCCCTATATTCTTGATTGGGAGGATATTGGAGACGGAGAGGAATCCTGTTATGCAAAAATCAAAAAAACAATTCCCACTGCATCCTCACCTAAGGATGCTACCGTACAGTCAATAAACTCTACATTTAAATTCTTCAGAGATATTACGGTTGTTCCCTGCGACGAGAAGGGGCTCTCCTAATACCGATAAGTATCTGAAGTGAGATAATTATTCACTAAAGGACTTTTTGAAAGGAGGATGGATATGCATTTATCCGATCTTGAAATGGCAACAAAAATTGCCCATGCAGTAAAGGATTGCGGTGGCTCTGCTTATTTTGTAGGTGGCTACGTACGAGATCTTATACAAGGCAATCCGGGCAAGGACATTGATATAGAAATACACGGTATTGCTCCCGAGAAGCTGAAGGAGATACTCGGCTCGCTGGGGAAACGACTCGAGATTGGTGAGAGCTTCGGAATTTTTGGGCTTAAGGGCTACTCACTGGATATTGCAATGCCGAGAACCGAGACCAACCGTGGACGTGGACATAAGGATTTTGACGTTTTCGTCGATCCCCACATAGGAACTCTGAAGGCAGCAAAGCGTCGTGATTTTACGATTAATGCGATGATGCAGGACGTGCTTACAGGAGAAATCGTCGACCACTTCGGTGGCAGGGAGGATCTGAAGCATGGAATAATACGCCATATCGACCCCGTCACCTTTGTAGAGGATCCTCTGCGTGTGCTTCGTGGGGCGCAGTTTGCAGCGCGCTTCGGCTTTGATATAGCCGAGGAAACCGTGGAGCTCTGCAGAACTATGGACCTGTCCACTCTCGCTAAGGAAAGAATTCTCGGCGAGCTTGAAAAAGCTCTTCTTAAGGCCGAAAAGCCATCAATTTTCTTTAAGCTTATGCGAAAAATGGATCAGCTCTCGGTTTGGTTTCCCGAGCTTGAGGCGCTTATTGGCGTTGAGCAGAACCCGAAGCATCATGCAGAGGGCGACGTATGGGTTCATACCATGATGGTGCTTGACGAGGTAGCTAAAATCAAAGAGTATGCATCAGATCAGTTAGGTCTTATGCTGTCGGCAATAACCCACGATTTCGGAAAGGCTATATGTACCGAGATTGTGAAAGGCGAGATACACTCCTACGAGCACGAAACAAAGGGACTTCCTATTATCAGAACCTTTATGGAAAGACTTACCAATGAGCACCGACTTATCAAATACGTGCTTAATCTGTCGGAATACCATATGAAACCCAACACACTGGCTGCAAGCGGGGCTTCTATAAAATCCACCAATAAGATGTTTGACAACTCGGTTGATCCCCCTGCACTGCTCTGTCTTGCCGTTGCCGACGGACTTGGCAAAATTGCTCCGAGAGAATATGTTTCCTACGACAATTTCTTTATAGAGAGACTTGCAATTTTCCGTGAATATATGGCTCGCCCCTACGTTACGGGCAAGGACCTTATTGATGCCGGAATAGAGCCGGGCATAAATTTCTCGGATTATCTTGCTTATGCCCATAAGCTTCGTCTCGCCGGAATTGAAAAGGATTCGGCTCTCAGGCAGACAATAGCCTATGCAAGAAAAAATAAATAGTCATTTAAATATATAAAATGATGTTTTTTGTAAAAACGTATTGACATTCCACAAGCTTTCTGCTAAAATAGTTGTATATTTTATTTTTTAAAAGCGTTTGAGCGAAGAGTAGTATCAGTCACGGAAGATGCACAGAGAGCCGTCGTTTGGTGAAAGACGGAGACCTTCGGACTGTGAATTCACTTCGTTAGCCGTTCGCCGAAGGAGCAAATTACTCTGTGTAGGCGATACCGGGTGCGACCGTTATATCGTAAGGAGCTTAGCTCCCTAAGGCCAATTCCGAAAGGCGTTGGTAAAAGCAGAGTGGTACCACGTTTATTTTCGTCCCTGCGTTCTTTTTTTGAACGCAGGGCTTTTTTGTTTTCCACTCGCATAAAGCAAAGGAGAATTTTATGCCAATCACCGATTTTCTTGAAAGAAATGCCAAGATCTACCCTAACGACGTTGCTCTGGTAGAGGTAAACCCCGAGCGTCAGCCCGATAAGAACCTTACCTGGCGTGAATATAATCTTATTGAAACGGCTGCAGAGTCTGATAAATACCGTAGAGAGATTACCTGGCGAGATTTTGATATAAAGGCAAACAGATTTGCCAATCTCTTATTCACAAGAGGTATAAAAAAGGGCGACAAGGTTGCCATACTGCTTATGAACTGTCTTGAATGGCTGCCAATTTATTTCGGTATTCTGAAGACCGGTGCAATTGTTGTACCAATGAACTACCGTTACTCCTCTGACGAGATAAAATACTGTCTCGAGCTTGCAGACGTCAGAATGCTGGTATTTGGACCCGAGTTTACCGAGCGTATCAGCGCCCTTGAGGGCAAGATGCCTATGATTGACAACCTGTTTTTCGTTGGCAAAAAGAACGAAACTCCACATTTTGCAGATAATTACGCCGAGATGGTGTATTACTGCTCCTCTACCGTTCCACCTGTAGAAATATCGGATGAGGACGACGGAGCCATATACTTCTCTTCGGGCACAACCGGATTCCCAAAAGCTATTCTGCACAGACACAGAGCTCTGGTTCACTCCTGCTATGCTGAGCAAAGTCACCACGGACAGACAAAGGATGACGTATTCCTATGTATTCCACCCCTCTATCACACCGGAGCAAAAATGCACTGGTTCGGCTCGCTTCTGACGGGTGGTCGCGCAGTGCTGCTGCGTGGAGTCAGTCCCGAATGGGTATTGCAGACGGTATCCGATGAGCACGCAACGATCGTATGGCTGCTTGTCCCCTGGGCGCAGGATATTCTTGATGCTATCGACAGTGGCGAGATTGATCTCTCTGAGCACAGACTTGATGCATGGCGACTTATGCACGTTGGTGCACAGCCCGTCCCACCCTCTTTGATCAAGCGATGGAAGCTTCGCTTCCCCAATCACGATTACGATACAAACTACGGTCTGTCAGAGTCTATCGGCCCGGGATGTGTGCATCTCGGCATTGAAAATATACATAAGGTCGGTGCTATCGGTAAAGCCGGCTATGGCTGGAAGACCATGATAGTTGACGACGAGGGAAATCAGGTTCCACCCGGTAAAGTTGGAGAGCTTGCCGTCAAGGGAGACGGAGTTATGAAATGCTATTACAAGAACCCTGAGGCGACCGAGGAGATACTTAAGGACGGCTGGCTGCTCACCGGAGATATGGCAAAAGCTGATGAAGACGGATTTATCTACCTCGTTGACCGTAAGAAAGACGTTATTATCAGCGGTGGTGAAAATATTTATCCCGTACAGATCGAGGACTATCTGAGAGCTCATGAATTAATCAAGGATGTAGCGGTTATCGGTCTGCCTGACAAGCGTCTCGGTGAGATCGCTGCGGCGATTATTGAGATCAAGCCCGGATGCAAGCTTAGTGTGGAAGATATAGATGAATTCTGCCTCGGACTACCTAAATACAAGAGACCGAGAAAAATCATCTTTGCGAGCGTACCGAGAAATCCCACCGGCAAGATAGAAAAGCCTCTACTCCGTCAGAAATACTGTGGTGTAAGTCTTGTCGAGGCACAGACAAGCAGCTAAAACACCGAATAAACAATTTTTACACAATCCAAAAGAGCTTTTTGCCTCTTTATGTTATTTTGAGGAACAGCACAATGACACCAACTCAGATACTTACAACAATATTCGTTGTCCTATTCTTTGGACTAATGCTTGGAATCGGTTTTTATTGCCGTAAGCATTCCACAAGCGTGGATTCCTTTGTTCTCGGCAGCAGATCTGTCGGCCCATGGTTGACGGCATTTGCCTTCGGAACCTCATACTTCTCTGCAGTTATCTTTGTGGGTTATGCAGGACAGTTCGGCTACAGCTTCGGAATTGCATCAACCTGGATAGGACTCGGCAACGCATTTATCGGCTCGCTTCTTGCATGGAACGTGCTGGGCAGGCGCACCCGAGTTATGACCCAGCATATCGATTCAAAAACCATGCCCGATTTCTTTGAAAAAAGATACGGCTCTGCAGCTCTGAAAATCGTAGCGTCTGTGATAATCTTTATTTTCCTTATCCCTTACACCGCATCTCTTTACAACGGTCTGTCAAGCCTTTTCGGAATCGCCTTTGAAATTCCCTACTGGGTATGCATTGTTGTTATGGCAGTGCTGACGGGTGTATACGTGATTTTCGGTGGATATATGGCAACTGCAATCAACGATTTTGTTCAGGGCATTATTATGCTTGTCGGAATTGTGGCAGTGGTTGCTGCCGTTCTTGATCAGAACGGTGGTCTTATGGCATCCATTGAGGCGCTTGCAAAATCAGAAAATGCAGGCTGGGAGTACACCTCATTCTTCGGTCCCGATCCGATTGCTCTTATTACGGTTGTTATCCTTACCTCTCTCGGCACCTGGGGTCTGCCTCAGATGATCGGAAAGTTCTATGCAATCAAAAGTGAATCAATGATACAGAAGGGCACGCTGATTTCCACCGTTTTTGCAATAATCGTTGCAGGTGGATGCTATTTCCTCGGTGGATTTGGCAGACTCTTTATCACCCCCGATGAAATGAAGGGCTTCGATCAGATAATTCCTACTATGATTTCAGGACTTGCTCCCGTAATCGTTGCAGTGGTTATCGTTCTCGTACTGTCGGCATCAATGTCCACCCTGTCGTCTCTCGTTCTTACCTCGGCATCAACGATGACGCTTGATATTATTGTTCCCGTATCGAAAAAGAAAATAGACGATAAGAAACAGCTTCTTATCATGAGACTTCTGATAGTATTTTTCATTATCCTGTCTGCGCTTATCGCGATTCTTAAGGACACAGTATGGTCGGGAGTAGTATTCATCGCACAGATGATGGGAGTATCCTGGGGCGCTCTTGCAGGAGCATTTCTTGCTCCCTTCCTTTACGGTCTGTATTGGAAGCGTACGACCCGTCCTGCCGTCTGGGCATCCTTCGGCTTCGGAGTGGGAATTATGACAGTTCAGCTTCTTATCTCGATGAAGGTTATTACCCTTTCGGGTGGCGTACTTGGCTTCATTTTCACAAATTCGCTTTATTCCGGTGTGTTTGCAATGCTCGGTGGACTTATTATAGTACCGATTGTCAGCCTTCTTACACCTAAGCACAAACCCGAAAACGTTGACGAATTATTCTCTTGCTACGACGAGCGTGTGAGTGTACCGGTAAGCGTAGCTATAACAAAAGATCCCTAATAATATTTTGGAGATACATATGAAAAAATTAATGCTTGGAAACGAGGCTGTTGCCAGAGGTCTTTTTGAAGCAGGATGCAAGGTTGTATCCAGCTATCCCGGCACTCCCTCAACAGAAATAACCGAATACGCAGCGAAATACGACGAGATTTACTGCGAATGGGCTCCCAATGAAAAGGTAGGACTCGAGGTTGCCTTCGGCGCATCGCTTGCAGGTGCGAGAAGTGCCTGCTGTATGAAGCACGTTGGACTTAACGTGGCAGCAGATCCTCTCTTCACTATGTCCTACACGGGTGTAAACGGTGGTCTTGTTATCTGTGTAGCAGACGATCCCGGTATGCACTCGTCTCAGAACGAGCAGGACTCGCGTCACTATGCCGAGGCTGCCAAGCTGCCTATGCTTGAGCCCTCAGACTCTTTTGAGGCAAAGGAGTTTGCAAAGCTTGCATTTGAATTATCCGAGGAGTACGACACTCCCGTCCTGCTGCGTATATGTACCAGAATTGCACATTCGCAAAGCGCAGTTGAAATCTGCGAGCCCGACGCAAAGGAGCTTAAGGAATACATTAAAAATCCAAAAAAATACATAATGGCACCTGCGAATGCTATCGGCAGGCACCCGATAGTTGAGGAGAGACAGAAAAAATTAGCCGAGTACGCAAATACATCCCCACTTAACAAGGTAGAATATGCCGATAGTGAGTTAGGAATTATCACATCCGGAACATGCTACCAGTACGTTAAAGAGGTATTCGGAGACAGCGTTTCGGTGCTTAAGCTCGGAATGGTAAATCCACTGCCCAAGGAGCTTATTCTTGATTTTGCAAGCAAGGTAAAAAGGCTTGTTGTTATTGAAGAGCTTGATCCTTATATTGAAAACTTCTGTAAATCCATAGGTCTTACGCCTGACGGCAAGAATATACTGCCGGTATGTGGCGAGTTTTCCCAGTCGCTTATTGCAAGGGCTTTGGGCGCAGATGAGAAAAAGTATCAAATGGTAGACCAAATGCCAATACGTCCTCCCGTAATGTGTGCAGGATGCCCCCACAGAGGTCTGTTCTATGCGCTCTCAAAGAAGAAAATTACGGTGCTCGGTGATATCGGCTGTTATACTCTCGGCACTGCAGCACCCCTTAGTGCCATTGACTCGGTTCTCTGCATGGGTGCATCGGTATCGGGCGTTCACGGCTTCAACAAGGCGCGTGGCGAGGCGAGCGAAAAGAAAACCGTTGCAGTAATTGGAGACTCTACATTTATGCATTCGGGAATGACCGGACTTGCCAACATAGCATATAACGGAACTAACTCAACCGTTATTATCGTTGACAACTCGATCACCGGAATGACGGGACACCAGCAAAACCCCACCACAGGATACAACATCAAGGGAGATCCTGCTACGAAGATTGACCTGGAAGCACTCTGTCATGCACTCGGTATAAGACGCGTCAGGGTGGTAGACCCATATAATCTGAAGGAGACAGAGGCCACAATCATGGAGGAAATCGAGGCAGATGAGCCGTCGGTTATCATTTCACGCCGTCCCTGCGCGCTACTGAAATACGTTAAATCAAATCCTCCTCTTCATGTAGACAACGACAAATGTCGCTCCTGCAAGGCATGTATGAAGATCGGTTGTCCTGCAATAAGCATGAAGGACGGAAAAGCAAAAATTGATGATACTCTCTGCGTTGGATGCGATGTTTGTAAACAATTGTGTGCATTTGACGCTATTGGAGGTGAAAAATAATGAAAACCACCAATATTATGATAGTCGGAGTTGGAGGACAGGGATCGTTGCTTGCAAGCAAGCTGCTCGGTAATCTGCTTGTTGATGAAGGATATGATGTAAAGGTGTCCGAGGTCCACGGAATGAGCCAGCGCGGTGGAAGCGTTGTAACCTACGTCAGATTCGGCGAAAAGGTACACTCGCCTATAATCGATAAGGGAGAGGCAGATTTTATTGTTTCGTTTGAGAAAATTGAGGCTGCAAGATACGCATCCTACCTTTCAGACGGTGGAAAAATCATCGTCAACACTCAGGAAATTGAGCCTATGCCCGTAATAACCGGCGCTGCAGAATATCCCACCGATGCCCTGCTGAAGCTTTCTGAGGCAGGAATTGATGTAGATGCTCTCGATGCTCTTACACCTGCAACCGAAGCGGGATCAGCAAAAGCGGTAAACATTCTGCTTATGGGCAGATTATCAAAATACATGTCCATTCCGGAAGAAAAATGGATTATGGCAATAAAAAAGAGTGTTGCACCAAAATTCGTGGAAATGAATCTTAAGGCATTTGCACTTGGAAGAAAATAATATTTTAAACTAATATTCAGCAATTTTGAACAGGAAGTATACTATCATGGAAAAGAGAAAGTATTACCAGGAAGCGATCGAAACCATGCCTGTGGAAGAGATCAAGAAAATGCAATCCGAAAAGCTTGTGCGTCAGGTTGCCCACGTATACAAAAACGTACCGTACTACCGTGATTTAATGGACAAGAAGGGAGTGAAGCCCGAGGATATCAAGGGAATTGAGGATCTTTACAAGCTTCCCTTTATTGAAAAGAGTGATCTCAGAGAAACATATCCTTACGGAATGCTGGCAGTTCCCCTTGCCGATTGCGTTCGTATTCAGTCAACATCCGGCACAACAGGAAAGCGCGTTATTGCATATTACACTCAGCACGATATAGACCTGTGGGAAGAATGCTGTGCAAGAGCTATCGTTGCAGTGGGCGCCGACCGAGAAGATGTCGTTCAGGTAAGCTATGGCTACGGTCTGTTTACGGGTGGTCCCGGTCTGAACGGTGGATCTCACAAGGTGGGGGCACTTACCCTCCCCATGTCCAGTGGAAATACCGAAAGACAGCTTCAGTTCATGCTGGATATGAAGGCTACTGTGCTTTGTTGTACACCCTCCTATGCCGCATATCTTGGTGAAAGCCTGAAGGAACAGGGATATACTCCCGACCAGATTCCTCTTAAGGCAGGTATATTCGGTGCAGAGCCCTGGACGCAGGAGATGCGTCACAACATAGAAGAGACGCTTGGTATCAAGGCATACGATATTTACGGTCTTACAGAGATCAGTGGCCCCGGTGTATCCTTTGAATGCTCAGCTCAGGGTGGTATGCATATCAACGAGGACCACTTCTTGGCAGAGATTATCAATCCCGAAACAGGCGAGCCTCTTCCCGAGGGAACTAAGGGTGAGCTTGTCTTTACCTGTCTTGACAAGGAAGCATTCCCCCTGCTCCGTTACCGTACGCGCGATATATGCGTGCTGACCCGTGAGCCCTGTCCCTGTGGCAGAACACATATCCGTATGGCAAAGCCTATGGGAAGAAGCGACGATATGATGATTATTCGTGGCGTAAACGTATTCCCGTCTCAGATTGAGGCAGTTCTCCTTGCCGAAGGCTTCTCCGAGAATTATCTCATCAAGCTTGGCAGAGCGAACAACAGCGACACCTTTGACGTATACGTAGAGCTTCGTCCCGAGCAGTTCGACGACTCGGTAAAGAATATTACAGCTATGGAAAAATCTCTTGCAAACGCTATGAGAAATATGATAGGCATCGGCCCGTCGGTTCATCTTGTTCCACCTAAGACAATCGCAAGAAGTGAAGGCAAGGCAAAGAGAGTTATCGACGAGCGCAATCTGCACGACTAAAAGGAGGAAATAATTATGGCAATAAGACAGTTATCGGTTTTTGTAGAAAATAAGCAAGGCTCGCTTCACAATATTACCGACGCCATTGCAAACGCAGGAATAAATCTTCGCTCCATGTGTGTGGCTGACACCTCGAATTACGGCATTGTTCGTATCATTGCAGACGATCCCGAGGGAGCCAAGGAATTGCTTGATAAGGACGGACAGGCTGCAAACGTACGCCTTGTTAACGCCTTTGCAGTTCCCGATAAGCCCGGTGGACTTGCTTCTGTGCTCCGTCTGCTCGAAGGAAACGGTGTCAACATCGAATATATGTATGCGCTGATAACCTCCGAGAGTGGTAAGGCATACTCTGTAATGCGCACAGGTGATACCGAAGAAACAGATCGCATTCTTGTAGCAAACGGTATCGAGCTACTCGACGAGAGTAAGCTTCATTAATTAATAAATCCACCCGTGGTAAAGCTTTTTTGCTGACTTCGGGTGGGTTCTTTATTTTGTGACTTTTTTACGCAAATGTCAAGTGCTAACTTAAAAAAATATTGAATTTTTTTGTATGCCGATTTTCTGAAGCTCAATTTCAAAGAGTGCCGCAGAGGATTTATAGTCAAATATGCCTCTTGGGTAATAATTGATGAAGTCTTGTATTTCCTTGATTTCTCCCGGGGTGTACTTGCTGATTGCGGTGCCCTTCGGGATAAATCTTCGGATAAATCCGTTTTGGTTCTCGTTTGATCCTCGCTCTGATGAGCAATACGGATGGCAGTAATAAACTGTCGTTCTCTGCTTGCCTGAAGGTGAGAACTCCATACCGTTTGTATTAGAGAACTCGGTGCCGTTATCACAGGTGAAGGACTTGAAGATCTTACGGAAATTGCGAGTACCGATTTTACGTTCTATATGATTCAGAGCGTTGACGGTACTTGCGGCAGACTTATCCTTTGCAACAAGGATGAGCTGCATCCTTGTTTTTCTCTCGGTAAACGAAAGGATTGTTTTACCCTTTGTTTGCGTACCGATTACGCTATCTAATTCCCAATGACCGAAGGACGTTCTATTTTGAATGTCTTTCGGTCTTTTTTCTATGGAATGAGCTATGTTAGGAAGCTTCTTAGCTCTATGAATCTTTTTGTGTTTGCGTTTCTTCGCTTTACGAAGCAGATTCTTATTTGATATATTACGGAATACGCCTTTATCTATGTAAGAATAAAGCGTTACTCTGCATACTTTTGTTTTAAATTCAAGGTTGTTATCCTTTATGAATCCGAGAACGGCTGCAGGAGAATATCCTGCAAGGATCATTGTTTCAACGAACTTTGCAAACTCAAAATCATTACCTATTTTAAGCTGTGCTCCTTTTGCCGTTGCATTATAATCTGCGTTCCTCTGAGCTTTATATGCACTGTATTTTGTGGTATCTGTCCAATCTGTATTTCTATGCTGATATGCTCCTCTCTTTAATTCTGCATAGATTGTCACCTTCGAGAATCCTAATTCCTCGGCAATTTTCTTTACAGGGACTTTTGCATTGTATAAGGCTTCAATTTTGTATCTATCTGATGCCTTAATTCTTCTATAAGCTCTTTCTCTTTTCTCTTTCATAATGGATATACTCCCTTCGGGGCTACACGCCTTTGATGTTTGTCTGTCTGTACTTGCTTTTCAAGTATAGGCAGGCTTTTTTATTTTCTTTGTTCGATTATGGAGTGGGTGGGAGGGCGTGAGGAAAACGGCACTTGCCTTGTTTTTCCTCACGGCCTGACTCCCTCCCACTCTATCGACTATCCAAAGAATTTTGTATAAAATATTGCCTTTGCTATTACTCTGCTTTGATTTTTTCTTGATTTTTGGGCGTTACGCAAGGTCGGGCTTTCCGATGGACTGTTATACATTCCATTCTCAATCCCTAACGCAAAATAAATCTGATGTACCTTCTTTGCCTCTCGGCAAGGTATGTTTACCTTCTCACAGGCTGAATGAGAAACTCCTCGGCGTTTCTCCCCGACAAATACCGTTATATTGTCGGCTCCCCTCTTCCTCCGAGGAAGCACAACGACTACAAAATAACAAAAGGTGGGGTATATGAATTTTTTACAAACTTTTTCTAACACACGGGGAAAAACTTTATAAAAATTTCATATCTTCCTCGGCAGAGCCGACTTTTGCAATTTAGTATTCGA
>JAFTON010000021.1 GCA_017463765.1 Clostridia bacterium
CACCGGACTGTCATTCAATACCCTCGTGCCGCTACGCTACGCTCGACGTATGCCAATACGCCTCACGCTCGCAAACGAAGATTTCTGCTCTAAATCAAGCAAGCCCCGAAAGGTGCTTCGCACTAAGAATTCAGCAGTTGTTGTCTTTACTATCCACAAAGCCTTGATATTGCTGAATTCTTAATGACACAGACCCTTTTTTCATCAGGTTATTTTCGTCACAATGTCTGATTTGTATCGGATATTCTTTGAATGACAAAAGCCGGACCGGGTATTAGCCCTCGGTGGTTTCGGAAACCTCTGCAGGCTTCTCTTCCTTCTTCTGCTCGCCGAAAACGATCTTGTTAACCACGAAGAATACTACCATAGAAACACCACCGTTAAGAACGGTAGTACCGATGTTGTAAAGCCAGTTGGGTACAAAGCTGCCTGCTACTGCAACCCAGATGCAGTTGATGGAGTTAACCACGCAGGTAACGACACAGAATGCAAGAAGATACCAGAGACCCTGGTAAAGCATATTTCCATTGGAACGGAATACGTACTTTCTCTGAATGAAGAAGTTGATTACCTCGCCGATAACCATGGCGATCATATATGCTGTGAAATATGCTGCGCCACCCTGATCTACACCGTAACCGATTATGTACCAGGGGAAAGTGATACCGAAGAGAGTGATCTCAATACCGGGGAAGCCGAATGCCTGGCTACCCATAAATGCGAATGCTGCAGGTAAAAACGTAAGTAAGAGATACTTGAAAACGGTGATAACGTTACTTACAATAACGAAAAGTCCACCCTCTCTTACCCACTGCGATGCCTTAGGATACTTTTCCTCAAAGCCACGCCACAAATTCTTGATTTTCTCGATCATAATTATCCTCCTGAAAAGATATCAAAAAATAAATTACGTAAATAAAAACGTTTTATCCACATAACTGTTCATTTTATTCTACCATAACAAAATGAAAAAAAAAGCATTTTGCATAAAACTATCTTGTATTTGCACAAATGGTAAAAACCTTTTTGCGTTTATAACAAAAAGAGGACTGCTTTTTTGGTAACATTGCACAAAAGCTGTTGCTTCATTAGAACATAATCAAATAAAAAAGGCGGGAACACTAAAAAGTGCCCCTGCCTTAAATGATATAAGCCTTAACAAAAACCAAGCTAAACCCTTTGTTTTTCTCTTTTTTTGGTGGAATTATCAGGGATTATACGGAATAAGAATTTTAAGCTCAAACCAATTATTTTCAGCATTGATGCTTACCACTCCGTCGTACCTTGCAGCAGTATATTTGATGCTCTTTATACCGTAGCCGTGAGATTTTTCATCCTCCTTAGTGGTAAGAAAATCTCCGTCGTGTACCCTCAGATCCCCCTCAAAATAATTCTCGATACGTATCATTACAAAGGATTTTACCTGTGATACGGTAACGTGAATAAGCCGTTTTTCCTTCTCTTCTGTTTTCAAAACAGACTCTATTGCATTGTCAAGAGCATTGCCGAAAATACTGCATATATCCATAGCATCCATAAAATCAAGCAGCTTTCCGTCAGCAACAACGGTAAGAGTTATGCCATGCTTGCCACAGTACATGCTTTTTCCTGTAAGAAGAGTGTCAAGGACGCTGTTACCCGTCTTATTCTGCAGCTCATACGCCTTGATATCTGCCTCCATTCTGTCAAGAAAGGCGCTTCTCTGCTCGCTGTCATTAAGACCTCTGAGCACGGCAATCTGATGCTTCAGGTCATGATGCTTCATATTAATTATATCTATACTTTCTCTCGACTGCTTATATTGCTTATACTGAATATCAAGCGCGTTCTGTACAGCTATAAGCTCTCTGTGAACCATATTGTTTCGACAGGAGAGAAAATGAGCATAGAGCATCGCCACACCTGCAATATCAACGAAGGTACGGGTATAGGCAATCTCTCTGAAATACTGCCCCGGTGAGCCGGATGCCACACCGATAAAGCTAAGGTTACTGAAGCCGAATACCATCACACAGATGAACACCGATATGATCCAATCCTTTTTCTCAATCGTGATATGCTTATCGGTGATACGGGGCCTCAAAAGCTTCCATATTCCCAAAAGCGCGCTTCCGTATATCATGATTATTGCCACAATCTCAAACCACAAGGGCATTTTTTCTATATCCTGATAGAAGTAATTTGCTATCTGCCATTCAAGAGAAGCAATACACTCTGCAACCGAAAACGCCATCACTGCATAAAATATACTTTCATAAAAGGATATTTTGTTACAATACCATATAAACGAAGCTATAGAAAAGAAGGCTATAAGCATGCACGGTATCCAGAGCAGAATTGTGATCGTTGCAGTAAGCTCCATAAAGGCTACAAGCAAAACAAGATAGAGTATGCCGAACACCGTCATCTTCACCTTGTTGATTTTTGGTCCGAGAAGAAGAACGAACAAACCACAGGACAACCATTCGGCAATAGCCGTATAGAGTCTCGGAATGTCGGGAATTGCATGTCCTAACATTACTTTATCACCCCACCCCAATATGCTGTAAGCGCCTCTAAAAACTCCTTCTTCTTGGCACGGCTTACGGCAAGTCGTGTATCTGCAAGAATCGCATATCCGTCCTTGAACCCCTCAACGTGAGAAAGATTAACAAGATACCATTTGCTTGCCCGGAAGAAGCCTGATTCGGCAAGCATATCCTCGGTTTCCTTCATCGTGGATACTGCTTCATACTCTCCCGTAGTGGTATGATAAATCATGCTGTGCCCACGGCTCTCTACGTAATAGATATCCGAAATGTCAAACCTGGCAGTTCCCCCTTTTATATTAACGGCAATAGCCTTTGATATACGGTTTTTCATACGCTTGATCGCCCTGCCAAGGCACTGGGAAAAGGCGAAATATGAGATCGGCTTAAGAAGATAATCAAGAGCTTCAACTGCATAGCCCCTTATAGCATACTGTGGCGTATTTGTAATAAAAATTATCACAACCTCGGCATCATTTTTTCTTATCTCCTCAGCAGCAGACATTCCGTCCATAAAACGCATCTCAACGTCCATCAGGATAATATCGTATTGTGAGCGATACTTATGTACAATGCTATCACCGTCGTAAAAAACAGAAATCTTTACCGATTCGCCGCTTTCGCGTTCGTACTGTGCCAGATATTGACGAATCTGTTCAACATAGCTTTCCTCATCATCGACAATAGCAATATGAATCATACCTCTCACCTCACTTTCCGGGCAACTTGCCAGAATTAATTATTATTGATTTATCTTTTTGTTAAATTTCGAATTTGCGCTGAGATTTTTAAAGAAGTCAACAATTACTCTACCAAGTCCACGCCAGAAGTGTCCGTTTACGATAAAGAGAATATCGTCAACCATCTTGCGAGATACCATTCCACCTGCCATTTTACCGATGGCACGGAAGGGCATATTGTAGATAAACAGCACGTTAAGATCGGGCTTTCCTTTGGCTTCGGATTTGTTCTTGATGTTAGTCAAAATCTTGTAAACAAGCCTTGCAAGACCACATTTTGCATAGTAAAGTTGACATATTGCGTCATTTTCGGTCAAAAGTCCACTCCATTTGCCATCGGGAATGGGACGGCCGAGAAGTGTCTCAAACTCCTTATCCGATACATTCTCTATGCTTGCAGCATAGTAGGAAGGAAGGTCTGCCTTCGCAGCAGAAACACCCGATACGTGAATTGTTTCTGTGAGTCTTTCATCCGACGCGCTTGCAGCAACGATTATCTCGTAATCTGCATCCTCGATCTCCCAGCAGTTCTTTTCTGCATTATAGTAACGGAACGCCTTATCGTCAAGCTCTACGGTGACAGTCTTGCTCTCGCCTGCCTTCAGAAACACCTTTGTAAAGCCTTTAAGCTCCTTCTTGGGTCTATAAACGTTACCGTTCTTGCAGGAGATATAAACCTGTGCAACCTCTGCGCCGTCAACCTTACCTACGTTTGACAGAGTAAAGCTTACGCTGTTTTTATCTGCCTTAATGTCGGAGTAATCAAAGTCGGTATAGCTGATACCGTGGCCGAAGGGATAGCGAACGCTCTTGCCTGCCGTATCATAATAACGGTAGCCAACGTAAAGACCCTCACGGTATTCTGCAGTGCGCTGCTTCGAGGGGAAGTAGGGGTAAGAGGGGTTATCCTCGAGCTTGTGAGGCCAGCTTTCGTTAAGCTTACCACTGGGATTTACCTTACCGATAATGGCATCAGCCATAGCGCCTGCGCCTGCCTGACCACCGAGATAGCCGTGAATTGCTGCTCTGTAAAGCGATCTGTCGGGCATAACGAAGGGTGCACCACCCGAAAGAACGAGAATTACGTTCTTGTTTACTGCGCAAACCTCGTTTATAAGCTTCTGCTGGCTCTTGGAAAGCTCCATATGGAGTCTGTCCATACCCTCAGATTCAAGGATCTCGTCAAGACCTACGCAGAGAAGAACGGTTTCTGCCTTCTTCGCAACCTCAACTGCCTCCGAGATAAGCTTATCAATAGGATCGGGATTCTTTCTGTCAAAGCCCTGTGCATAGCCCGTAATATTAAGATACTTTTCAAGAGAGTCATAAAGATTATCTATCTTTGTTGCGTTAACCTGTGACGAGCCTGCGCCCTGGTATCTGGGAACCTTTGCAAAATCACCGATTACGGCAACGCTCGCACCCTCGTTAAGAGGAAGAATACCGTCGTTATCAAGAAGAACAATGCTACCCTCGGCGCATCTTCTTGCTACTGCGTGATGAGCCTCAACATCGAAGCTCTTAGGCTGCATTGCCACGTCCTCTTGGGTCATAAATACTATTCTTAAAAGCTCCTCAACACGCTGATCAAGAACGCTTTCCTCAATCTTTCCTGCCTTTACGTCCTCGACAAGACCGATAGCACAATCGGGACCGGGTGCTGGCATTACAAGGTTTCCGCCTGCTCTTACACCCTCGGTGTGATTATTGTCTCCACCCCAGTCGGTTACAACGTAGCCGTCGAAGCCCCACTCATTACGGAGAATATCTGTAAGAAGATGAGCATTCTCGTTAGCGTAGGTACCGTTTACCATATTGTAAGAGGACATAATGGCTTTTGCCTTACCCTCTTTAACTGCCATCTCAAAGCCTGTGAGATAGATCTCACGCATAGTTCTCTCGTCAACAACCGAGTCCATAGACATACGGCGAAGCTCCTGAGAGTTTACAGCAAAGTGCTTAGGACAGGCAGCAACACCCTTTTCCTGAATACCTTTTATGTAGGAAGCAGCCATTTTACCCGAGAGGTAGGGGTCCTCCGAGAAATACTCGAAGTTTCTGCCACAAAGGGGGCTTCTCTTAATGTTAAGACCGGGGCCGAGCACAACGTGAACGTCGTTTGCAGCAGCCTCAGCGCCAAGAGTGCGACCAAGCTCCTCACCAAGAGATATATCCCAAGTGTTAGCCATAGTTGCAGCAGTCGGGAAACAGGTTGCGGGAACCGATGCGTTAAGACCCAGGTGGTCGCCTGCGCCTGCCTGCTTACGAAGTCCAACGGGTCCGTCGGACATGAACATAGGGGGGATTCCCTTATCCTTAAGCTCAAGAGTCGTCCAGGTGGTCCAGCCCTGAAGCAGAGCCGCCTTTTGTTCAAGTGTCAGTTTTTCAATAATTGATCTGATATCCATCGTTTTACTCCTTCGCCCTACCGAAAGTTCGGATAGTCCGACTGACGTACGGCTAACGTTTTTTGTTAATTTAAACAATAATTTTTGATAATTAATAGTTATCTATGTTAATATTATCATATTCTGATGATTTTTTCAATAAAAAATGCACGAAAAGTCTTTTTTTTGCACAAATTGTAATTAATATATGTTATTTTGTGAAAAAATTAAAAACGGGGCTGCTTCATTTAGGCATAACCGAACAAAAAAAGGTAGAGGTACTCTTAAATGTGCCTCTACCATCAATATTTATCTAACCGAGAAAATCTAAGGTTGAAAACCTATGGTTTTCTCCTTTTTATTTGAGTTTTTGTTCTATCTCTCGCTGAGGCTCGGTCACACTCGGGGTCTGACAGTCCACTGGACTGTCATTCAATACCCTCGTGCCGCTTCGCTACGTTTACTCGCTCGACGTATGCCAATACGCCTCACGCTCGCAAACGAAGATTTCTGCTCTAAATCAAGCAAGCCCCGAAAGGTGCTTCGCACTAAGAATTCAGCAGTTTGATGTCTTTACTATCCACAAAGCCTTGATATTGCTGAATTCTTAATGACTCAGCCCCATTTCTGTCGTAACAACGTCCGATATTTCCATCATCCTTTTGAATAATAATCAAGCAGCTGACGTTCCATTTCGGGACACCACCAATCACGGTAGCCTGCCCTGGTAGGATGAATAGGATCCTTCATATACAACTCTCTTTCGCTGTCAGAAATTGCGTTGAATTTGCCATCGCTCCAGAGATCAAGAACACCGATGCCCCATTTTTCTTTAAGGAGCAGGACCTGCTCTACCATTTTTGCATAAGCCTCGCTCTCATAATGCGAGCCTGTATAGAACATAACGTCGCAGCCCCAGGTAGTCTTGGCGTAACAAATGATATACTCCATAGCGCCAACGATGGTGGAGGTGTCAAAATCCGTGAGACTTTTGCTATCCGAAATCTCGCCAAGAGGAAGATTTTTCGATGCGTCATTGGTGGAAAGCTGGCAGATCACAAGATCGTAATGCTCATCCTTATCTACGTTATTCAGAAGTCTCTGAACGTAGGAGCTGTCACCGTTATCCACAAGGGTTGTTCCACTGACTGCCTCCTTGGTATACTCGCAGCCGAACCTTGCGCCAAAATATTCGGGTATTCCCTGCTGCAATGATGCCGAGCCGAATGTTACAGACGAGCCGAGGAAGAGAACGTTTTTATCCTTAAGAGGATTATCGTCAAGAAGCTCTACGGTGTCCATATTATATTCATCGGCGTTTCCGGGATGGCGAAGGTTTTCCAGAGAGGAAGCAGGCCCCACACCGAACAAATAACCTGCCATAAAGATTGAAAGAACAGATAAACATACCATAATCAACAAAACCTCAAATATCTTCATGTCAGCCACCTTTTCTCCGTCTCTTTAATTCACGGTTGAGAGCCATGATAAACGGAGTATCCTACAATTATTATAATACAGAATAATGAATTTTTCAACAGACAGATATATTTTTCAAAAAAAGAACCGAGCCATAAAGCCCGGTTCTGACTAAATTCAAAATTTGTATTCTGATTATTCCATACTGAACATATCAGTACCAACACCACAGAGGGGACACTCAAAGTCCTCGGGAAGATCCTCAAACTTCGTTCCGGGAGCAATACCGAGATCGGGTGCACCGAGCTCCTCATCATATTCCCATCCACATGCGTCACATACGTATTTTGCCATTTTATTTTTTCCTTTCGATTTGTAAGTTTTTGTTTTGTGACTTAATTATACCAAAAGGATTGACACTTTTCTGTGATTTAATCACATTATTTTGAAAATTCATCTGCAAGCGCCTTAAGCTGTACTACGTTATCTTCGTGAACAGAAGAAATTATTCTGACCTCGTTCTCAGCAAAGATGAGATTTTTGCTTTTTTCAAGCATAGTCTTCATAATTTTAGTTGCCATGGGTGCCCATGAGCCGTTTTCAATAAAAGCAACGCGCCTGTTCTGATAATTCCTTTCGGTAAGATGACCTATAAACTCCTTCATAAAGGGGAATATATCTGCGTTATAGGTTGTGGTGGCAAGAACAAGCCTGTCATATCTGAAGGCGTCCTCAACAGCCTCGTGAATATCGCATCTCGCAAGTTCGTTAAGAGCAACCTTTACACCACGCTTTTCCAGCTCGGATGCAAGTATTTTTACTGCTACCTCGGTGTTACCGTAAACGGAGGTATATGCTATACACACGCCCTCATTTTCGGGACGGTAGCTTGACCAGGTATCGTAAAGGTTTAAATAATATCCGAGATTTTCATTAAGCACAGGGCCGTGGAGAGGACAGATGATCTCGATATCAAGCACCTTCATCTTCTTAAGAAGCGCCTGAACCTGCGCACCGTATTTACCCACTATGCCGAAGTAATAACGTCTTGCCTCGCAAGCCCATTCGTCGTCATAATCAAGCGCACCGAACTTTCCGAAGCCGTCGGCAGAAAACAGCACCTTATCGTAAGAATCATAGGTCACGATAACCTCTGGCCAGTGTACCATCGGCGCTGTGATAAAAGTAAGGTCATGCTTTCCGAGAGAAAGAGTGCTTCCCTCTCCCACAACAATACGTCTGTCGGTAAACTCGGTACCGAAGAAGCCCATCATCATTGAAAATGCCTTAGCCGAAGCAACCAGAGCCGTCTTTGGAAATGCTTTCGTAAACTCAAGAATGCTGGAGGAATGATCCGGCTCCATATGCTGAATTACAAGATAATCGGGTGTTCTCTCACCAATAGCTTCCTTGATATTCGATATCCACTCATCTGCAAAACGAATTTCCACGCTGTCCATTATGGCAATTTTTTCATCTATGATGGCATAGGAATTGTACGCCATACCACAGGGTACTTCATACTGTCCCTCAAAGAGATCGATCTCGTGATCGTTTACGCCAATATATTTAATATCCTTTGTAATTATCATTTTACACCTCTTATTAATTATCTCCAAGATATTATATCTTAAATCGGCAAAAAAATCAATAAATTTTTAAAAACAAAACCTGCCAAACAAATAAATGTAAAGCAGGTTTAATAATTATTTAACTACAAAGATATCAAATCCTTCAGAATAATATTTCACTTCATCCTCGGTAACCCACATAGCCTCAACGCCATCCAAAGAGTTGACAAATGCCATTCCTTCTTCAAGACTCATACAGAAGAGTGCTGTGGAAAGTCCGTCACCCATTCCCGAATCCTTGCAGATTACAGAAACAGACAAAAATCCCTTTTCAGCAGGCATAAGCGTGTCGGGGTCGATGATATGGTGATAAGTTTTGCCGTCAACGTAATAGTATCTCTGGTAAGATCCACTGGTAACGATAGCCTGATCCTCAAGCTCCACTATCTCAATATATTCAGAGGTGTCATTGGGATTTTCAATGCCGGTTTTCCATTTATCTCCGTTTCCCTTAGTACCAATAGTACGAATATTTCCACCGATATTCAGGGTATAGGAGGTCTTGCCCTTTTCCTCGATCATCCTTGCAACCATTTCAACGGCATATCCTTTAGCAAACGCGCCAACGTCAAGCTTCATCTGTGGATCGGAAAGCCAAACGGTAGAGTTTTCTTCATCAATAATAATGTTATTAATATCGGTATGCTTCGCAGCCTCCAGAAGAGCATCCATAGGAGGAAGCTCTGCGTTCCAGGGCTCGTCTATACCTGCAGTACGGTAATCATGCCAGATCGACAGCACGCTACCCATCGCAATATTCATTTTACCGTCGGTAAGAGCGTACATCTCCTTGGCATACAGAAGCATATCAATGATTTTTCTGTCAACCTTCAGCTTCTGATGCTCACCACCAACAAGCTTATTCAGGCTACAAAGATTAACCATGCCGTCATACTCGTTGTATATATCAAAAAGCCTGTGATACTCACCGAGCAGAGCTTGGATCTCTCGATTCATATCATCAAATTCCTGCTTCTCTGCCTCATATCCATAGATATAAGAAACAGTATCAAAGAAAGCAAAGGAGGTTGCTCTATACGGAGTCTTTTTAACGGTTGAATCATCATTGCCCGAATTAACATCTCCGTTATCTCCGACTCCACCACCGTTATCCCCATTTCCGTCACTGCCAGCTCTGCCAACAAGCACAAATACAATAGCAAGCACAAGCAATACTATCACGGCAATTTCTGCTATGATAACAAAATTATCGTTTTTATAAAACGGAAGCTTGTCCTTCTCTGAAGTATTTACATTTTCCTGCCCGGACTTTACGTCTTGGTTCTTGTTATCTTTGTTCATATTCTCTCTTGCCTAACCAAAAAGGGAGGATGGCCTCCCTTTTCAGTATATGTTATTTTTTATCAGTATATGTTATTTTTTAATTGTAAATACAATTACTCTGCAACATAGCCTGCAGCCTCAGCAACAACAGCCTTGATGCCGGTGATCTGGATGGTACAGCCTGCATTGAGAAGCTCTTCATCAGCAGGAATAACGTAACCGTCGTCCTGAGTCTGAGTTGCAAGGTTGTAAACCTCCTCTGCAGTAAGTCCTACAACGTGTGCAGAGAATGCAGCAGACTGCTGATACCACTCAAGTACCTTGCCG
>JAFTON010000085.1 GCA_017463765.1 Clostridia bacterium
CGGTGTTACGGTTAAATTTATTTTGAAGGACGGAACTGCAAAGGAGCTGTATATCAACAACGGAAATTACCTCGATACAAACGGCGATTACTTTGAACTGCTTTTTACTCCAAAATTCAAGGATACCGACAACGCAACAAAGGCATACGGATTTATAACTTACGTAGGCACAGGAAGTGCATACTGGGCTATTGAATATGTACCCGAAGAAAGCGAGCCTTTCGCTGTCGTAGAGGGTATAGGAGATATTGAATTTATAAAAATCGACAGTAAACCTGAAAAATTACCCGATTCACCTATATGCTTTATCGAAACAGAGTTTGGAATGCTTGAGATCTATGGCGCATATAATTTTGCTTTTAACGGAGAACATTATTTACGAATAGACGGCGGCCATTTTTATGATATGCTCGGAATATAACAAATTCAGAAACACGTGAATAAAATTTATGAAAAAGACATTATCAATCATTTTACTGCTCTCGCTTTGCTTCTCGTTTTCGGCTTGTGTAAAGTCTGAGCCTAAAGAAATATCCTGCGAGGAAATAATAGCTGCATACAAGGATGCAGGTTATACCGTGTTATACCACGGTCATGAGAATGACGAAAGCTATCATGACCTCGGTATGTACTGCTGCTTTGAAATTCGCGATCCTGATAACGAAGATAACTACATGTATGTTAATCGATATTTCAATGAAGAAGATGCTGAGGCGACCTGCAAGGAACGTCAGTTTAACCCGATCCTCTGGCTCTTTTTCGGAATATTCGGAGAATGGCGATGGCTTCACGTAAAATGCTATGGAGATATAGAATATGAGACCTTTGATTACAGAATGATGAAGCCTCTTGAAGAATTAACGAAATGAAAGGATAAATGAGATGAAGAAACTATCAGCGACTGTTGTTTTGCTCTCCATGATTTGCGTATTACTTTCATCCTGTGGATATAAGCAAAATGAGTGGATATCTGAGGAAAAGCTTTCCAAGTGTCTCATCCCTGATTTTCCCGAGATTAAAGAAAATTACTTGATTAAGGGAAATAGCGATATTTACGTTTATTTTACCGAGGAAGAGTATAAGGCTTACGTTGGTCTTGTGTACGAGTATATGAAATCCAAGGATTTTTTGTATTTCGGTACAAGGGGCGAGCTGGAAAGCTCGCTTTCGGGAGCTTTTAATACATACTGCTTTGAGCCTGCCCGTGAAATTGATGAATTTTATGTCGATGGTGCATATCGCTTCGTGTATTCTGATGGCAAAGTAGAAGAGCTTGATGATAGCTTCAGATTTCGTATTTTAACAATCAATACTATCGGCTTAAATGCTACTAAAACCATTGAAAATAACGGTGTTATTTTTAAATACAATACTGTAATTTCTATTGACTATAATTCCGAATATCCCCTCAGTGGCAGATATGTTTTGCCTGAAAATATGCCTATAGTTTATGACGATATATCGGAATTATCGGGCATTGAAGCTGAAGAAGGTGAGAATTATACCATCTTCAGATTTGACGGGTTTGAGGGAAAGGCGACTCTTAAAATGAAGCGTGTCGGACTTGAAAAAGACGTAATTTATTATACCGGTAATCTTAGTGAGGGTGCTATGAACGTTAATTATGACCGTGGTCCCTATGATAGCACCGAGCATCTTTACGTATTCTATGAGGGGGTTACAATCCCGGACGAAAATACTACCGTAGGAAAGATAGATCAGGACGAATTAGCTATTATTTTTGAAACAATGAGCCCTGTCACCGGTGAGCTTATTATTTCCTTTATCCCATTTGAAGAAATTGAATAATCCACGTTTTGCCGTGAAACGAGTCCCCATCAAAAAGTGGGGGCTTGTTTTTATACTTTTTACAATCTTTTTATTGTTTTTAATTGACTATTTAAAGAAACTGTGATATAATACATTAATATGGATTTTTATGGCATTTTGCAGAAAGGAGGCATTTATATGAGAATACTTGGTATTGACCCGGGTCTTGCTATTGTTGGTTGGGCAGTGCTTGACAGCGAGAGAGGGCAGCTTCGCCCTGTTGCGTTCGGCGCAATCACAACTCCGGCACATACACCGGTGGAGTCTCGCCTGCTTATGATAAAGCAGGATCTTGAAACCGTTATTGATAAGTATTCACCGACGGAAATGGCTGTCGAGGAGCTTTTCTTCAATACAAATATTACTACAGGTATAACTGTTGCAGAGGCGCGTGGAGTTATTATTTGTACTGCACATGCAAAAGGGCTTAAGATAAGCGAATATACGCCACTACAAGTAAAACAGGCTGTAGTAGGCTATGGAAAGGCAGAAAAACAGCAGGTTATTGCAATGGTAACGTCGATACTTAAGCTTAAGAAGCCTCCGAAACCTGACGATACTGCCGATGCCGTGGCAATTGCGATCTGCCACTCACAGTGCGCAGGCTCTGCAATAGGCAAATATTTCAACAAATAAGATAGGGAAAAATTATGTGGATAGCAGATAATTGGAAAGAATATACCGTGATAGATACTTCATCGGGAGAAAAACTTGAAAGATGGGGAAAATATACTCTTATAAGACCCGACCCTCAGGTTATCTGGAAAACCGATAAGAAAAATCCTCTTTGGCGTACAGCAGACGCGAGCTATAAGCGCAGTCGTTCGGGTGGTGGAGCATGGAGTGATAATAAGCTTCCTGAAAGCTGGGTAATCTCCTACGGTGAGCTCTCCTTCCGTATCAAGCCGATGGGATTTAAGCATACTGGTCTTTTTCCCGAGCAGGCTGCGAACTGGGATTGGTTTGGTAACCTTATCAAAAAAGCAGGCAGACCGATTAAGGTTTTGAATCTCTTTGCTTATACAGGTGGAGCAACCGTTGCTGCAGCTAAGGCAGGTGCGCAGGTCGTTCACGTTGATGCTTCGAAAGGCATGGTTGCAGCTGCAAAGGAGAATGCCAGACTCTCGGGGCTTGCAGATGCGCCTATACGTTACATTGTTGATGACTGTAAAAAATTTATCGAGCGCGAAATACGTCGTGGAAACAAATATGATGGAATTATTATGGATCCCCCGTCTTATGGCAGAGGACCTACCGGTGAGGTCTGGAAGATTGAAGAAAACATTGATGAGTTCGTTGCTTTAACAGCAAATCTCCTCTCGGACGAGCCTCTCTTCTTCTTACTTAATTCATACACCACGGGTCTCTCTGCGTCAACTATGAAATATATAACGTCGGTCAGACTTATATCCAAAAAGCAGGGATATTCCGAGGCAGATGAACTTGGATTGCCTGTCGGAGACTCCGGACTCGCGCTTCCTTGTGGCTCAAGCGTGCGCGTAACTTTCAAAAAATAAGATTGGAAATACAATGAAGGATTATATAATCAGAACAGAAAATCTCGGCTTCACTTATGATGACGGCGACGATGCAGCCTCCGAGATTCCGGCACTCAGTGGAGTAAGCATTAATATTGAGCGAGGCGAGTACGTGGCTATTCTCGGTCATAACGGATCGGGCAAGTCTACTTTTGCGAAGCTTCTAAATATGATTTTAACTCCTAGCGTTGGTAAAATATATATTGACGGAACCGATATTACGGCAGAGGAGTTTTCGGAGGATGACGTTTTTGACATTCGCCGTAAGATAGGAATGGTATTTCAGAATCCCGATAATCAGCTTGTTGCTACCGTTGTGGAGGAGGACGTTGCCTTCGGACCTGAGAATTTAGGTCTTGAGCGAGAGGAAATCCGTCGCAGAGTGGATTCGTCACTGGCTGTAGTGGGTATGACCGAATATGCACGGCACGCACCTCACAAGCTTTCGGGAGGACAGAAGCAGCGTGTTGCTATTGCCGGCATCATTGCTATGAGGCCTAACGTTATTATCTTTGACGAGTCTACAGCCATGTTAGATCCTCAGGGGCGTCACGAGGTTGTGGATATTATGGAAAAGCTTAATAAGGAGGAGGGAATTACCGTCCTCAACATCACTCATTATATGGAGGAGGCTGCAAGGGCAGACCGTGTTATCGTAATTAACGATGGTAAAATTGCGCTTGATGGTACTCCGAGACAGGTGTTCAAAAATGTGGAGAAGCTTCGCGCAATGGGTCTTGAGGCACCTCAGGGCAACGAGCTTATTCTCGAGCTGAAGAAAGCCGGCCTTGATATTAAGGGAGACTCTCTTACCGAAGCTGAATGCATAGAAACACTTTACAAATTTCTTTCGTAGGATAGGAAATAATAAAAATGAATGAAATTCTCAGAATTGAAAACCTTTCCTACGTATACGGAAAGGGAACACCATTTGAGAAGGTTGCACTTGATAACGTCAGTGTGTCCTTTGAAAAGGGAAAGATTACAGGACTTATCGGTCATACGGGCTCGGGTAAGTCAACTCTTGTAAATTTGCTTAACGGTCTTAATAAACCTACGTCGGGAAAGGTGTATCTCGAAGGCAAGGATATTTGGGAAAATCCTAAGGAAATATCCAAAATCCGTTTCAGAGTCGGTCTTGTAATGCAGTATCCGGAATATCAGCTGTTTGATGAAACCGTAAGAGCCGATATCGGATTTGGCCCTCGCAATCTTGGCCTTTCGGACGAGGAGATTGAGGAGAGAGTTCTGGAGGCAGCACGCTTCGCAGGTGTATCTGACGAGCTTCTTGAAAAATCCCCATTTGAGCTTTCCGGAGGACAAAAACGCCGTGTGGCAATTGCAGGTATTATTGCTATGCGACCGGATGTGCTCGTTCTTGATGAACCTGCTGCAGGTCTTGATCCCAGGGGCAGACGTGAAATTCTTGGCAGCTTGCGTGATTATGCAGACCGTATGAATGCCTCTGTAATACTTGTCAGTCATTCTATGGAGGATATGGCGCACTACTGTGATAATGTAGTCGTTATGAATTCTGCCAAGCTTTATCGTACCGGAACAGTAAAAGAAATATTCTCTGAGGCAGATGCACTTATTTCTGTCGGACTTGACGTACCCATGATTTCACGAGTTGCACAGGAGCTGAAAAAACGTGGGATCAATCTTTCGGGCGAGCTTTATACAGTAGAAGGTGTCAAGGATGCAATTCTTGAATATTTAAAGGAGGGAAAAAGATGATTTCTGATATAACCCTCGGTCAATTTTTCCCGGGAAAGTCGGCTATTCACAGGCTTGATCCGAGAACAAAGATTATTCTGGCAACACTTTTTATTGTAGCTGTATTCGTTGCTTCAAACCCCGTAAGCTTCCTTCTTCTTTTTGTTTCAACGGTTATTCTTATAGCTGTAAGCAAAATTTCCTTTAAGGTTATTCTTAAAAGCATTAAGCCAATCGTTTTCATTATTGTTTTTACAGCAATTCTGAATATATTTATGACTAAAGGTGAGGGAGAACCCCTTCTTTCCTTCTGGATTCTTAATATATATACAGAGGGAATTGCAAGGGCTGTTATGATGGCACTGCGAGTTCTGATTCTTATAGTCGGCACGAGCATCCTTCTGACTTATACCACGTCACCGATTTCGCTTACCGACGGACTTGAATCACTTCTTTCTCCGCTTAAGGCTATAAACCTTCCTGTTCATACCTTCGCTATGATGATGTCTATTGCGTTAAGGTTTATTCCCACACTTGTTGAAGAGACAGAAAAAATAATGAACGCACAAAAATCCCGTGGTGCAGATTTTACATCAGGTAGTCTTGCACAGCGTGCAAAGGCTCTTATTCCTCTTCTTGTTCCACTGTTCGTTTCTTCTTTCAAGCGCGCAGAGGAACTGGCGACAGCAATGGAGTGTCGCTGCTACAGAGGAGATAAAAACAGAACCAAGCTTGTAAAGCTTGAATATAAGGGACTTGATTTTGCTTTTATGCTGATCTTTGTGATTCTTCTTGTCGCTCTTATTTGTCTTATCACCATTCCTTATAATTATCAGTCATTCGGAATTATCTATGACGTTCTATTCTTTAGGGTATAGGTGACATTATGAAGTATTTTGCAAAGATAAAATATCTCGGTACAGCCTTTCACGGCTTTCAGGTTCAACCCGGTCTCAGAACCGTTCAGGGTGAACTGAACGAGGCATTGAATCAGGCATTTGGTCATCCCTGTAAGGTTACCGGCTGTAGCCGTACAGATGCGGGAGTCCATGCAAATGAGTTTTGCCTTACCGTAGAGTGTAACGGTGGCACAATACCTGCAGATAAGCTTCCGATTGCTGTTGCACGCTTTCTGCCTGAAGATTTGTGCCTGTTTTATGCAGAAGAATGCGATGACGACTTTCATCCAAGATATGACGTAAAAGAAAAAGAATACCTTTACAGAATAATAAACAGACCTATATACGATCCATTTGAGTTCGGTCGCGCCTGGTTTTTATCCAGACCTATAACCGATGAGGGACTGGAGAGAATGAATAAAGCTGCAGAGTGCTTTATCGGTAAGCAGGACTTTTCAGCCTTCATGTCCGAAGGCTCTGACGTTACGGATACCGTACGCAACGTAACTGCGCTGTCCATAAACAAAATAGGCGATCTTATAGAAATCCGTATTTCTGCAGACGGTTTTTTATACAATATGGTTCGGATAATTGTAGGTACTCTTACCGAGGTTGCCTTCGGCAGAATTTTTCCTGATGAGATAAGAGAGATTATTGCTTCCTGCGACAGATCACGTGCAGGAATGACAGCCCCGGCTGAAGGATTGTATTTAAATAAAGTTATCTACTGATTTCCTTTTTTTCCATAAAACATACAAAATAAAAAATGCTCTGTGTGACAAGCTTATTTTAAGAAGTCACATGGAGCTTTTATTTTAAAGGAGTTTTTTATGAAGGGATCGATAGGTGGACTCAAGCTTATTGCAATAATAATTTTTTCATCGGCAGTTGTTGTGGCAGTGGTATTTGGTCTGCTTGTAATTAATGTATACAAAGGAATTAATTTTGAGGCTGATGAGAGGTTGTTCGAGAGTGCTGCAGGATTTCATTCCACTACCTTTTATGCAAACGGTGCAGAACAGGGCGAGAAATATGAGCCTGTTGCAATAGAAATCAGTGGTAATATGCGAAAGCTTTATTACTCCATCGATGAAATATCTCCATATCTCAGAGATGGTTTTATTGCAGTTGAGGATAGGATTTTTTATGAGCATAAAGGAGTAGATATAAAAAGGACTTTTATGGCAGCCATAAATTACGTTTTCAAAAGGAATAAGATATTTGGCGCATCTACAATTACCCAGCAGGTTATTAAAAACGTAAGTGGCGACAATCAGCTTAGCTTAAAGCGAAAGCTTGAAGAAATAATCAGAGCTATACACATCGAACGGAAATATTCAAAGGAACAGATACTCGAGGTTTATCTTAACGTTATTCCTATGAGTGAAAATATATACGGTGTAGGAGCAGCGTCCAGAGCTTATTTTGGCAAGGAGCCGAGTGAATTGTTACCTGAGGAAGCAGCAATGCTTATTGGCATTACCAATGCTCCAACGGCTTATAATCCCTATATAAACCCTGATGCATGTAAGCGAAAGAGAGATATAGTTCTATCTGTTATGCATATCGACGGTGTGATTGATGATATTCAGTATGAAAGGGCTGCAGGTTCGCCTCTTGAAATTATTCGGCGTGAAGAAAGGGAGGACAGATTTGACTCCTGGTTTGTTGAGACTGTCATAGATGATGTCAGTACCGATCTTGCTGCTAAGTATCAACTTTCAGCTTCTGCAGCGCGAATGATGCTGCTCGGTGGAGGATATAAGGTATATACCACAATGAACATTGATGTACAGAATGCACTGGAAAGGTATTTTGAAAATACAGAAAATTTTCCGGAGGAAATTCATCATGGGCTTAATTATGCAATGACCGTTACTGATTCTGACGGTTATCTTGTCGGAATAATCGGAAGGGTAGGAAAGAAAAACGGAAATCGGCTATTAAACCATGCGACAATACCTCACATTCCCGGGTCTACCTTAAAGCCGATCGCATTATATGCTCCTCTGATTGATGAAGGGCTGATAAACTGGGCGACAGTTTTCGATGACGTGCCGGTAAGCTTTATTGAAAATGAGGGAGTATTTCGTGAATATCCCCGAAATTCCCCCGGGATTTATGATGGACTTACAACAATAAAGGATGCTATCCGTAATTCAAAAAACACAATAGCAGTAAGACTTTGTAATCTGAGAACACCGAGCAAAATATTTTCATCGCTGAAAAATGACTTTCTGTTTGATACACTTATTGAAAACGATAATGGTATTACAGATATTGCAATTGCACCAATGGCACTAGGTCAGTTATGTCGGGGAGTTTCTCTGCGCAGAATTACAGAGAGCTACAGCGCGCTTGCATGTGACGGAGTATGGCATGAGGCAACAAGCTACATTTATGTTACAGATTACAATGGGGAGCTTATCATAAATAGGGAGCAGAGCGAAAAAAGAATATTTAAAAGCTCTACTGCACGAATAATGAGTCAGATGCTGATGACAGTAACAGATGATGGAACTGCAAATAAAATCACATTGAAAAACAAGGTTAATACTGCCGGTAAAACAGGAACTTCGGGAGGCAATCTTGACAAAAGCTTTATCGGCTATACGCCTTATTTTACAGCAGGAATATGGTGTGGCTTTGATAACTCGGAAAGGGCAATACCAAGCCTGTCAAAGAGCCATATTGAAATATGGGATGAGATTATGCAATTGATTCACAGTAATATAGATAACAAAGGAATAAAAGAATTTTCAACAGATGGGCTGTATAAGCTTCCGTATTGTATGGATTCAGGATA
>JAFTON010000086.1 GCA_017463765.1 Clostridia bacterium
ATTCTGCATTTTGCATTCTGCATTCTGCATTTTTATTACTTCTTCCAGTATTTGCGGTCGAGCGATCTATACATTATCGCCTCTGCAATATGGTCTTCATTTATCTGTTCCATGCCGTCAAGGTCGGCTATGGTTCTGGCAACACGGAGAACTCTGTCGTGACCTCTTGCAGAGAGACCGAGACTCTCGAACGCCTCACGCATCAGATTGCTGCCCTCCTCGGTGGGAGTGCAATATTTACGGAGAAGGTCGGTGGACATTCTGGCATTAAGCACGCCGGGCTTATCTCCCCCACGGCGAAGTCTGTCATCGGTAAAGCGACGGGCATTATTTACACGCTCGCGAATGACGGCAGAGGGCTCGCCGGGTGCAGTTCTGCCCGAAATCTCGTTATAGGTAACGGCAGGCAGCTCTATTTCAATATCAATTCTGTCAAGGAGTGGGCCACTGACACGCTCCAGATACTTGCTTATCGCACCGGGAGCACAGCGACACTTGTGGGTGGGATCACCGAAGTAACCACACTTGCAGGGGTTCATGGCGCAGACAAGCATAAATGAGGCAGGATAGGTCACCTTTGCTGCTGCACGGGTAACGGTAACAACACCGTCCTCCAAGGGCTGACGGAGCGCCTCGGTAACCACCTTCGAAAACTCGGGCAGCTCGTCAAGGAAAAGCACACCGTTATTGGCAAGAGAAATCTCGCCGGGACGTGGATTTGCACCACCACCGATCATGCCGACCGGACTTACTGTATGGTGGGGCGAACGGAAGGGACGCTCCGTCACAAGATTTGTGCGCAGAAGTCCTGTAACCGAATGTATCTTGGTTGTTTCAACAGCCTCGTCAAAGGTCATATCGGGCAGAATTGTTGCCAGACGCTTTGCAAGCATGGATTTACCTGCTCCGGGAGGGCCGATCATCAGCAGGTTATGTCCACCTGCAGCAGCGATTTCGAGAGCACGCTTTGCCTTGAGCTGACCTCTCACGTCGGCAAAATCCACACCACCCGTATGGCTCGTCAGGTCGAATTTTGACTCATCAAAGCGTATGGGCAGGATAGGCTCAACGCCCTTGATATGATTAACCAGCTGACGCAGGCTTTTCACAGGGAAAACGGCAATGCCATCGACCACAGCTGCCTCACCTGCATTCTCCTCGGGAACGTAGATCTCACGTCTGCCACTGTCTCTCGCGCTGACCGTCATAGGCAGAATTCCACCAACCGGGCGCACTTCGCCCGACAGAGACAGCTCGCCAATAAAGCACTTATCCGAAAGGTCGATGGAGCGTGGAATAGTACCGTCGCACTGCAGCATTGCTACGATTATGGCAAGGTCGAAGGCAGAGCCCTCCTTCTTGATGTTGGCAGGCGCAAGGTTTATCATTATCTCAAGGGATGGAAAGAGAAAACCACTGTTCTCACAGGCAGAGCGCACCCTACCCTTCGCCTCCTTAACTGCCGTATCGGGCAGACCGACAAGGTCGAATTTAGGCAGCCTGTCCCATGCAGAGCATTCAACCGTCACCTCGAAGCCCTCAATACCGAGGACTCCTGCAGAATATATCCTGGATAACATAAATTACCTCGAAAAGTTTATTTTTTCTGACCCTTAATCTTAATGTTTTTCTCCCGAAGAAAGGCAAGAAAGCTCTCGGTATCACCTATGGTGAAGGAGTCTTTTTTCAGAATAACCATCAGCCTTGCCTTTGTAATAACGGCGATATAGCTCTCGGTAAGAAAGGCGTATTTCAGGTCGCTTACAAGAATTGACGTATGGGAGTCAAGCGAGAAAACATTGAACTCATTATCATCTACGCTTACCCTTGTAACAAGCTCGCTACCCTTTGCCATCTCTCTGTCACGGTTGACCATTGTCTTAACCTGAGAGCGATAGGAAATAATCATAAGTACGGGGATCAAAATAGCTGTGAAGAAGGGGAAAATAAAATCCTTCGCGTCCTCAAAATCGAATGAAAGACCGAAAATACATGCCAGCGTATAAAATGCAAGAATTACGTATAACGCCACCATGGTGGGCTTTCTGAAGAACCAATATCTGTATATTTCCTTCGCCGTATTTTCATCACGGACGAAGCTGTTTTCAAAGCGTGTTTCCATAGCTTTTCTCCCAAGTATATATTTTTACAAATACATTATATCATAATATAACGCGCAAAATCAATAGCTTTACTCTTAAAGTTTGGTGTTTTTTAACAAAAATAGCAGGATTTTATTCACGAATCGTACAAGCTTTTGTAATTGTTTTGTAAAAAGGCTGTAAAAACCGTTGAAAAAACACATTATATATGGTAAAATGATAAATGGCGATTTATCTGAAATGAACCCCGGGACTACCCGGAGAAAGAGACGGATTATGAAAACCAAAGTCATAAATAAAAGCTACGATGAAGTGATGGCTATGCCAAGAAGAAAGCACAAAAAGCCAATAAAGCCGAATATGCTTTTCCGAACCCTCCTGAAGCTTGTTTCGCTGCCCGACATTATTGACACCGGCTTTAAGTGCGAAAAAATCGGTATGGAAAAACTGGGAAAGGACGAGCCTGCCTTCTTCCTTATGAATCACTCCTGCTTCCTCGATTTAGAGATAGTACCGACGGTGCTCTACCCCCGTCCCTTTAATATAGTTGCCACCACCGACGCCTTTATCGGTAAGGAGTGGCTTATGAGACAGATCGGCTGCATCTCTACAAACAAGTTCGTTACCGAGATGAGCCTTATAAGAGATATGGTATACACCGTAAAGACGCTGAAATCCTCGGTGGTAATGTTCCCCGAGGCAGGCTACTCCTTCGACGGAAGATGCGTTCCGTTGCCCGACACTCTGGGCAGGATGGTAAAGATGCTCGGCGTACCACTCTGTACCATAATCACGAGGGGAGCCTATCATCGCGATCCCCTCTATAACAATCTTCAGAAGCGCAAGGTGAAGGTAACTGCAGAGGTAAAATATCTGCTTTCCAAAGAAGAAATTAAAGAGAAGAGCGCAGAGGAAATCCAGGAAATTATCCTGAAAGAGTTTAGTTTTGACAACTTTAGTTGGCAAAAAGAGAATAAAATCAAGATTTCTGAAAGCTTCAGAGCCGATTATCTGAATCGACTTTTGTATAAATGTCCCAACTGTAAGAGCGAAGGCTGGATGGTTGGAAAGGGTACTGATATCTCCTGCCCCGAGTGTGGAAAGAGCTACTATATGGACGAGTACGGTGTTCTTAAGGCAAAGGAGGGCGAGACCGAGTTTTCGCATATTCCCGACTGGTTTGATTGGCAGAGAGAGTGTGTCAGAGAGGAGATTCTGGAGGGCGAATACTTTGTGGATCTGCCTGTGGATATCCTTATGACGCTGACCGACTACAAGTTCTACCGTGTGGGTGAGGGCAGACTCCGTCATACGAAGGACGGCTTTGTTCTTGACGGCTGTGACGGCAAGCTTCATTATGAGCATAAGCCACTCTGCTCTCACACTATAAATTCCGACTTCTACTTCTATCAGATAGGCGACGTAATCTCCTTCGGAAACAGCGATCATCTGTTCTACTGCTTCCCCAAGACCGAGGGCGACATCGTCTGCAAGGTGCGCCTCGCAGCCGAGGAAATCTACAAAATCCGTCGTCACGACAAAGAGGCTGCCTGCAGCTGCCAGAGCAGCGTTTAGTCAGTGCTAACACAGCATAGCTGCTCGGTGCCTTTTCGCGCTTGCCATAAGCGAAAGCAAGCGATCTTAACAGACACGAAAATGCTTGACGTTTTGCGAAACAAGCCTGAGCAGCGTTTAGTCAGTGCTAACATAGCATAGCTGCTCGGTGCATTTTCTCGCTTGCCATAAGCGAAAGCAAGCGGTCTTAACAGACACGAAAATGCAAAACCTGCCTCCCCTTATAGCGGGAGCTGTCGCCAAAGGCGACGGAGGGGTCCTTGCAAAATTCAGAATGTTAATATATTTAAAAAGGGCTGCTTTATTTAGGCATAACCGAACAAAAAAGGTAGAGGTACTCTTAAATGTGCCTCTACCTTCAATATTTATCTAACCGAGAAAATCTAAGGTTGAAAACCTACGGTTTTCTCTTTTTTATTTGAGTTTTTGTTCTATCTCTCGCTGAGGCTCGGTCACATTTCGGCTCTGAATCAAACAAGCCACTTCTTCGTTTAATGGTTGTTTTATTGTAGATGAGAGTAGAAATGTAGCAAAAAAGCTCTTAAATTATCCCTAATTCCTAACTACTTTGAAACCCTATGATCCTTACCCTCGAAGGGCAAAATCTTCGAGCCACCACCGATAATACGTGAATAGATACGGTCCTCGTACTTTCTCGCCAGCTCCTCGGGCTTCAGGTTTGTGGAGATTACAGTGGGAAGTCCCTTGTTCTGCCTGGAGTTCAGCAGATTATATATGGTGGCAAGGGTGAACTGATTGGAAAACTCGGTTCCCAGGTCGTCAATTATCAGAAGAGTGCATTCAAGATACTTATCCGAACGGCTCTCCTCCCTGCTATAGCCACTTCTGAAACGGTCTGCCTCAAAGTCCGAAATAATATTCTGCGTCGAGTCGTAGATAACGTCATAGCCCTTGTGAATAAGCTCTCTGGCAATGGCAGTGGAAATATGCGTCTTTCCCGTACCCGTCGGGCCGATGAGCAGAAGATTGTCACGCTTCTTATCAAAATCACGGACGTAATTCTTCGCAATGGCGAGAACCGTTTTCATCTTCTCATACACCTTCGGGTCGTAGGCATAGCAGGACAGGTCGAAGTTGTCAAAGGACTGAGTCTCGATAAGTCTGCCCATAGCCGATGCAGCGATACGCTCCTTTATCATAATCTCACGGAGGCAGTTGCATATTCTCGTGCCAACGGCGCCGGAATCCGAGCAAGCCTTACAGCTATACTTTACCTCGGTAAAGTCCTCGGGGTGACCAAGCTCCACAAGCAGCTGACGGCGACGGGTCTGAAGCGCACGGTTACGCTCACGGACAGCCTCGATATCTCCACCCTCAACGGCAGTCTTGAAGATAAGCATAGCCGTCTTGGTAAGCTCGGCATCAATCTCGCTGATCTCCTCGCTCTCCGAGCGAACAAGCTCGTTACGCATCTCTGCTTCGGCAATGGCAGCATTTCTCCTCGCCTCAATCTCGGCCTTCGCCTTCTGGTAAACGGTATAATCAGCCATTATTGATCTCCTCCTTCGTCATCATTGTTATCCTCCGAAAAGCTCCTTGCAACAGCGTCGGCAAACGCCTCGTTAATATCAAAGTTGCCGTATCTCGGAGTCTCGGGGGTGGTTTTGCCACCCTTTTTACCACGGGCTGCGCTCTCGGCGCTCTTTCTCGCCCTCTCTGACTCTATATGAGCCTGACACTCGCTTACTGTTTTACAGCCTGCCTCATACCAGGAGGTCAGAATACTGTCCATATATCTGAGATCGCCTCGGCCGGTTCGGGTATTAAGCACGGCGATATCATACGCAAGGCTTACGATGCCCACAGAATAGCCGAACTCCTCGGACCACCTCTTGAAAAATCTATGCTCGCTGGGGGAAAGGGTTCTGTTATAAATGCCGAGAAGCCTGCGAAACTCCCATTCTGCAGCGCTGGTTTTCTCAACCAAGGATATGTATGCCTCAAGCGCCTCGTAGCTGTCACAGCCCTTTCCACACAGCCTGATAGCCTCGTCGCAGAGTCTCTTTACGGTAAGGCAGCCCCTTGCTTTAAGATGAGCTGCAAGCATAGAGATATAGTCGGGAGCCAGAGAATACTGTGTATAAAGCGCAGTAAGGCTTTTCACGTCGGTGTTGGAAAGACAGGGCTGACCCATAATATTTCCTACGTCGTCAATCATATTGGCAAGTCCCTCGTCACGAATGCTCTCGGCAACACGAACGGCAGGAACCTCGTCAATCTCGCCACGGACAAGCCTCTCCTCAAACTCCTCCGTTATGGTGGGCTGACCGTCGTCGGCAGAGATAACGCCCGACTCCTCCCAGAAGGCGAGAGCCGACTTACATCTGGCAGGTGAGGTCACGGCTGCCGAAGCAAGCTCCTCTGCGCTCTCCACCTCGCCCGACAGCTCGATCAGCGCCAGAAGCACACGCAGCTCCTCCTTAGACGCCTCAGAAAAGGCTGCGCTTCCGATAACCCTCACACGGTCTATACGGTATTTAAGCGTCGCCATTCCCGTCTACCTCGTCCTTTGTCTTTATCTCATAGCACAGGCGCATAAGCGAGTCACCGAGATGTATATTCTCCACCACTACGGGCAGCGCATCGATCTCAAGCTCGGTATTGGCAAAATTCCATATACCCTTAACCCCTGCGCGCGCCATTGTCATAGCTACGCTGTATGCAGCCTCCTTCGGAACGGTGAGAACACCGATAGCAACCTTTTCCTTCTGGCAGAAGTCGTACAGCTCGTCTATATGATAAACCTTTATGCCGTAGATCTCGCTGCCCACAATATTCTCATCGATATCGAAGAGCGCAAGTCTGGTAACGCCACGTCTGCCAAACATGCGTGTAGCTGCGAGGGCTCGTCCAAGATTACCTGCGCCACAGATAACTGCAGTATAGCCCTGAGTAACGCCAAGCAGCTCGCTTATTTTGCCGTAAAGATATTTTATGTTATATCCGTAGCCCTGCTGACCGAAGCCACCGAAGCAGTTAAGATCCTGTCTTATCTGTGAGGCAGTAACGTTCATAATCTTTGACAGCTCGGCGCTTGAAATACGCAGCCTGCCCTCTGCAAGCAATTCGCCAAGATATCTGTGATAGCGTGGCAATCTCTTTATTACTGCATCGGGTACTGCAGGCTTTGCTGCCTCTCGATTTTTCATATCGAAGGTGCCTTTTACTTTATCAATGCTCTCCATTTTACGTCTCCTGTTTTATAGTATCGAGGGCGCTGGCGTTGAGAGTTGAGTCTGCCAGGTTACCCTTCCTGAATTCATAATAAGCCTGTGCGCCGATCATGGCAGCGTTGTCACCGCAGAGATCAAGCGAGGGTACGAACAGCCTTACACCGTGATCCCGAGCCACCTCGCCAAGCCTGTGTCTGAGATGGGAGTTTGCTGCCACACCACCTGCAATACAGAGATCGTGACCGGGGTAACGGTCGAGGGCCATAGACAGCTTCTTTGCCACTGCCTCAACTGCCTCATAGGTATATCTTGCAGCGAAGAGTGCCCGGTCGATCTCCACCCCGTTCTGTTCATATCGGTGGAGCAGGTTTATTGCAGCAGTCTTAAGACCCGAGAAGGAGAAATCAAGGCTGCCGTCATTCAGCGCAGGTGAGGGCAAAGTCATCTCCCTGTCCTTATAAGCTGCGCTCTTTTTATACTTGTGATAGAAATTCTCTCTGTCACCCGTCGCCTTAATAAATCCCTCTCTCGAGAGAGCGTCAAAGCCACGTCCTGCAGGATAGGGTATGCCGATAATTCTGCCGATCTTGTCGAAGGACTCACCGATGGCATCGTCACGGGTTGTGCCGATAACGTAAAGCTCGGTGTAGCTCTCCACACGGTAGATTGCAGTATGTCCACCCGATGCAGCAAGAGCGATGAAGGGTGGCTTTGCCACGTTGCCCCTGCCACCAAGATAGCAGGACGCGATATGTCCCTTTATATGATCCACTGCCACAAGTGGAATGCCGTTTGCACTCGCAAGCGCCTTCGCAAAATTAACGGCAACAAGCAGTGCGCCGATAAGACCGGGGTTTGCAGTAACTGCAATCACGTCAATATCCGACAGGGTCACACCTGCCTCCTCAAGCGCCTCATAGGTGATGCGAGAGATCGCCTCGGTATGCGCCCTGCTTGCAATCTCGGGCACTACTCCACCGTACAGACGGTGTGTCTCAACCTGGGATGCAATAATATTCGATCTTACCTTAATTCTGCCCCTGTCTGCAGTAACAACTGCTGCGCTCGTCTCATCGCAGGAGCTCTCAAAAGCTAATATGTTCATATTAAACTCCGTTTAATAAATTTCAAAAAAGTTACTGCCTGATCATCATAACCACGGCATCGTCCTTTGGATTGCTGTAATAATTATCCCTGTAACCAACCTCGTTAAAGCCGAGGTAACGGTAAAACTCCCTTGCTGCCTGATTTCTCGACCTGACCTCAAGATATACCACATAAATACCTTTTTCAAGCTCGGTATCCAGCGCATAGGTGAGCAGCAGATTGCCGATATGATTACGGCGCTTGTCCTCACGGACGGCGATACGGTATATCTCAGCCTCGGGAGGAATCTTCTGCCCGATGATATAACCGACCACCTCGCCACCCTCAAGAGCAGTATAGCAGGCGCCAAAGTCCGAGGTGATGTAGGAAGCTATGTCCTTTTCACTCCAGGGATCACCAAAAATATTCGCTTCCATCCGGGCAATTTCTGCTGCATCACCCGGTATCGCTCGCCTTATTTCCATCTCTTTTCCTTTCACGATGCGTAGCATCAATTCACGACGGCTCTGCCGTCTATTCCTCTTGCTCGCTCTTTATCTGCTCAAGGAACTTCGCAATCTTTGCGCCATGCTCGATAGAGCCGTCCTTGATAAATCTCAGCTCGGGAGTGATGCGCAGATTAAGCGTCACAGCCAGGTGATGACGAAGCATACCCGTACACTTTTTAAGTCCCTCCAGCGCCTCCTTTGAGTCGCCCATACAGGAGAAATATACCGTCGCATTGCGCAGATCGGGCGCAACCTCGGCACGTGTAATGCTTACAAAATTATCTATAACCTTCGGCTCGCGCACCTCACGAAGCGCAATCGCAAGCTCCTGTGCCACGGCGTCGTTTATTCTTCCACGTCTGTAATTTGCCATTTTTATTTGTCCTTTCCTGATTTGGAATTCCTTTTTTACATATAAGTCACCCTGCCCGCCTCACGACAGGGGGTAAGTCCTCTTACCATTTTGGTAGCCCCCACTCTCGCAGGGCTGATAATTCTGACACGGGGTAAAAGTCTGCCGATCTCACCCTCCAGATGAGAGAAATGGGTGCAGCCAAGAATAAGCGTGTCTGCCCCCGTCAGAGCTATGCGCTCTGCCATATCCGAGAGATATTCACGGCAACGAGCGTCAATCCGTCCGTCACGGTTCCCCTCCTCTACAAGAGAGACAAGCTCCTGCTCTGCCAGCTCGGTAACGGTGGCATCCGAAATAGCTCCAATCGCATTGCCAAATGCCGACTGCCTTACGGTATGACGGGTGGCAATAACGGCAATAGATCTGCCATGCCTTGCAGCAGCCTCGGCTGCAGGGGCAATAATAGGGGTGGATAGCCTGCGCTCGTCGGCGTCAAGCAAATGATGAATACTCGAGGCACTGCAACAGGCGATAAGCACAGCCCGAGCACCCATATTCTTTAATATTTTAATATTCTTCCTTGTAAAGCTTAAAATCTCGTCCTTCGTTTTTGTGCCGTAGGGGGCGTTTTTTCTGTCGGCAAGGTAGATAATGTCCTCTGTGGGAAGCATCCTTCTTACCTGCCAATAGGCGCAAAGCCCTCCGACACCGCTGTCGAAGATACCGATCAAGCCCGTGACACAGCGTTATCTATAAGCAGCCCGATAAGTCTGCTCTCGGAAATACCCTCTGCCTCAAGCATTCTGGCATATAGGCTGCCGTCGGTAAAGCCGGGCATGGTGTTGATCTCGTTAAAATACAGTCTGTCTCCCGAGAGGAAGAAGTCAATTCTTGACAGATCCCTGGCGCCGAGGGCACGGACAAGCCGTCTTGAATACTCCCTCACACTGTCCCTGACCGTCTCGGAAAGGTCGGCACGAATCGCAAGTCCAACCTCATGCGACAGATACTTTTCATCATACCCATAAAGCCCGTCACAGAGTATTTCGCCGGGATTTGTAAATATTTCTTTGCTTTTTGTCGAAAAATAGCCACATTCAAGCTCACGTTTTACCGAAAGATAGGGCTCGACAATAACCCTGTCGGTTATGGCAAAAGCAGCCTTCAAGGCATCGGTAAGGGTATCAGAGCTGTCAGCCATCGAAACACCAACCGAGCTGCCGAGGCAGGTAGGCTTTACAAACACGGGATAGCAAAAGCTGTCCTCAATACGCCTTACGGCATAGCATATTCCCTCGCCACGCAGCAAGAGAATAAAAGGCAGAGTGGGAATGCCAAGATGGGTGGCAATCATCTTCACCAACGCTTTGTCACGGCAGATTGCGCCCGAGACAGAGTCGCAGCCAACGTAGGAAATGTCGGCGCAGTCAAGTGCGCCCTGAACTCTGCCGTCCTCGCCAAAATCGCCGTGGAGCAGTGGAATAGCGCAGTCTACCTTATATTTTTTACTTCTCCCGGGAGAGAAAAAGCCACCCTCGAAGGGAAAAACCTCCCCTCCGTCAATCAACCAGCGCCCCTCACCGTCGATAAAAACCTCAGTGACGCTGTATGTATTTTTGTCAATCAAGGGCAGAATATGCTCCCTGCCCCTTCGGGAAACCTGACTCTCCCGACCTCTGCCACCGTAGATAAGCGCAACGGTAGCCTTTTTTTCATTATTCATAGCATATACCTCCGAGGATAGTATATGCCATCCTGTGCCTCTTGGCACATCACGACGGCTCTGCCGTCAATTCACGGCGAAGCCAATTCACGTGGTCTCCGACCTCAATTCACGGCGAAGCCAATTCACGCGTCTTTGGCGCAACTCACGATTGCTCTGCCGTCAGAACTGCAACTCTGTCATTGCCCGAAAGGTCTTTGATAATCTCGCATTTCATGCCGTTTTCCTCAGCGATGGAGCGAAGCAGCCCTGCCTGGTCATAGCCGATCTCATAGGCGATAAAGCCATCGGGAGCAATCTTTTCCTTATAGATCGGGGTAATTCTGCGATAGAAATCACCACCGTCATCACCACCCAGAAATGCATGGGGTGGCTCATGGTATATCTCACCGTCAAGCTCACGGTAAGCAGCCTCGCTGACGTAGGGAGGGTTTGACAGCACTGCAAAAACCTGCTCGTCCACAACCTCCTGCATCAGATCAACACGGCGCAGATGTATTCTTTCCGACAGACCATAGCTGTGTGCATTCTCCTCTGCGACGGCAAGCGCTCCACCGTCAATATCCACGGCAATCGCCCTGGTATCCCTCGTGTTGTTAAGCACCGAAACGGCTATGCAGCCCGACCCGGTACAAAGGTCCATAAATGTAGCTCCGTCGGGCAGATGCTTTACGGCATAGTCAACCAATATCTCGGTGTCAAAGCGAGGGATCAGGCAATCGGGAGTAACCTTATATCTCTCCCTGTAGAAAAATGCCTCGCCAAGAATATATTGAAGTGGCTCTCGCTTTGCACGTCGCTCTATAGCATCAATAAGCTTCGGGGAGTCCAACTCAATACGGCTCATCATATACAGCGTGCTTCGGCTATAACCACCGAAACGGCAGAACAGCTCCTCTGCATCATGGCTCGGCGAGGGTACGCCTGCCTCGGTAAGTATTCTTATTGCTTCGTTAAGTGTCATTTTCGTCCTCGGTTACAGTGGATAGCTCGTCACTCTGCTCTTCGCATTCTGCAAGAACTCCTCCGTCATCTTCGGTGACACCTCCCACTGTAAGGGGAGGCTGGTTCTCCACTCTGCACTCTGCGTTTTCTTCTTCGCTTTCTGCATTTCCTACGTCCCAGCTCTTCGCCTCATAGAACTCCATAAACTCGGGATAATCGTCACGCAGCGCGCACTTAAGCGAGGTGATAGCTACCTCAAGCATAGATTCGTCAGGCTCCTTGGTAGTAATTCTCTGCATCCAGAGACCGGGCGCAGAAAGGGCGTGTGTGATAGCGTTGGGATGCTTACCTGCGAAGCGAATGAACTCATAGCCCACACCCATAAGCACAGGAAGGATCAGCAGTCTTATCAATGTATACTCAAAGGAGCGAAGCCCGGGGATAAGTGTCTTGATAATAAAGCCTGCGAAGATACCGAGCAGGATCATAAAGAACATAAAGCTTGTGCCACATCTGGGATGGAAGCGTGTATGCTTTTTCGCATTCTCGGGAGTAAGCTCCTCACCTGCCTCGAAGCAAGCAATAGACTTATGCTCTGCGCCGTGATACATAAAGGTGCGCTTGATGTCGGGCATAAAGGACACTGCAGTAAGATATCCCACGAAGATACCCATCTTTACAAGTCCCTCGATAACGGCAGTAAGCATAGGATGCATAGAGAAGCCTACAGCCCAGTTAAGCAGCCAGTTAAGGCCTGCAGTAATCCATATAGGAAGGAAGATAAAGAGCAGTGCCGAGAGACCGAGACCCAGAATAAGCGAGAATACCATAACCACGTCGGTAAGCTTAAGTCCAAGCTTCTCTGCAAGCCATTTCTCAAACTTCGATGGCTCCTCCTCGTCCTCAATACCGAGAGCGTCGGCAGATGCGCCGAGAGTCTTAAAGCTCATAACCATCGACTCCACGAAGCTTACCACGCCGCGAATTATCGGCAGATCAAGGATCTTATGCTTCTGCCTTACCGACACAAACTCATCGTCCGTCACGATAAGCGAGCCGTCATCCTTTCTGCAGGTTGTAACCATACGGCTGCCTGCCTTCATCATAACTCCTTCAAGAACTGCCTGTCCACCAACCTTGCCAAGTCGATCGGAGAATGGACAGCAGCTCTGTTCATTGTTTTTCTTCATAAATAATTCCTTTCTTGTATGTAAACCGTCAAAACGGCATACTATCGCATATTAGCATTATAGTATTATAACATATAAAAATTAAAAAATAAATAGTTTTTTAAAAAATTAACAAAATAATCTTTCCGATCGCTTAATGCCGACATAGCGTAGCTGCTCGGTGATTATTAATCAGCCTTCCCTTTTAGTGGGAGGTGTCGCTGAAGGCGACGGAGGGGTTCTTCGGAATTCAGAATTCAGAATGCAGAATTCAGAAATGCTCGAAGTATGTCATTCTGCCCGAAGGGCTTCTTGTAAGTAAGAATGTAAGTAAGTTATTGGTAGTAAAGCCTTTCCTATCCTATCTTTGCCTATCCTATCCTTACCTTACCTATACTACCCTAACCTTACCTAACCTAACCTTACCTGTGACAACCAAAAAGTGTCATAAGCCCTTGGTATATCTACCACTCGGCAGTATCTGAAGTGCATCTAAGTCGTAGCTGTATCGTCCCTGAGTATATCTGTCCTGACGTATCTTGTTATGAATAAGCCAGTCAGAGATGAGCAGCGCGCCACAATCAAGCTCTATAACGTAACCTGCATCTATCAAGGAATCAAGATGCTCACGCTTTACACGCAGGTATCGCAGAATGGATTTCCACTTATCAACAATGCCGTCATCGTCAGCATTCATATTCAGGTGGAAATATAGCATCTGCGCCGATGCCTTCATAATACAAAACGCATCGCTTTCCACAATTTCAATAGAGAACATTCTTCTCTTTGCCATTTTTTCTCCTTTCTTGTGTTTTCTCTTGCAATTGCAAGGCTATTGTAACACATTTTTTCGGATTTGTAAGTATGGTACCCTTCCAAAAATTTCTTTCAAAAAGCCGATTTTGAAGCAACAAAATATACAAACTGCATAAAAAAATACCGGTTTTCCCCGAATCGAGCAAAAAAGAGGGAAAATGATTAACAAATGTATATTTAAGTTAATTGACTTCTCTCCTGCCTTATGGTATAATTCAGCTAAATAAAAAATGTGGGAGGAAAAAATGAAAAAACTACTTGTTCTAGCTTTAATGATTTTCGCTCTGGTGATCGGCATTAGCTCCTGCGAGCTTTTCTTCGGTAACGGATACGGCGCCGACGGTCAGACCGAAGAGTTCAGCAAGGGACTTCGCTTTGAGTCAAACGGCGACGGCACCTGCTACGTTAAGGATAAAGGTATTTTTGAGGGAACCGAACTTGTAATTCCCGAGGCTTCTCCCGAGGGAGAGCGTGTAACCGCCATAGGAAGCTGTGCTTTCGTCGGTGAAAAGAATATAGAGAGCGTAGTTATACCCGACAGCGTTACAGAAATAGGTGATAGCGCCTTTGAATACAGTAATATTGCAAGACTTATCCTTGGTGACGGAGTCGAAAGAATAGGCAGGCGTGCATTCGTTAACTGCCCTCTCACCGAGATTGATTTTGGTGAAGGTGCTATGACTATCGGCTACGAGGCGTTCAGAGGCTCTGCATATATTACCGAGCTTATTCTTTCGCCTAATACAGTAGCTATTGATGACTTTGCCTTTTACAGAATGGAAAAGCTTGAGATACTTAATATTCCGGCATCTGTGGAATATATTGGACAAGAGGCGTTTCGGGACTGTCATAAGATTAACAAGCTTAGCTTTGCAGAAGGCGAAAAGCCCCTTGTCATCGGCAGGTATGCTTTTGACAACGTATGGGAGCTGACCGAGATATGCCTTCCCGAAAGAATAACCGAGATAGGCAACTGCGCCTTCCAATTCTGCAAAAAGCTTGAAAGGGTGAATTTCCCCGAGAGGCTTGAGTCTATCGGCGATTATGCCTTCGCGCACTGCGGAGTGCTTGAATCTGCGATCCTGCCCGACGGACTTTCGGATCTGGGTAAGGGCGTATTTTATGAGTGCACTAAAATGACCTCTGTAAGACTACCCGAAGATATGACGGTATTGCCCGATTGGTTTCTTATGTGCTGCCGTTCACTGACAGAGATCGACCTGCCCGACGGTCTTACCTATATCGGTGAAAAGGCTCTTGATGCCTGCATAAAAATCAAGAATATCAACATTCCGGAGGGTGTCACTTATATCGGAAACGAGGCGTTCAGCTCCACAGCCATAACCGAGATAACCATTCCCGACGGTGTCAGCGAGATGGGAGATGGCGTTTTCTCCTCTTGTACGAAGCTTACTACGATTGATTGGCCCTCTGTGGTGACAAGAATCCCCGAACGCTTCTTTGAGCATTGTGACAGCCTTATAAAAATTGAAATTCCAAACGGCATCACCACCATAGGCTCAAAGGCATTCTGGGCGTGTAAATATTTATCCCAGGTTATCCTGCCCACAGGTCTTACCGATATAGGCTACGCCTCCTTTGAATACTGTACATCACTGAAAGAGATACTGCTGCCTGAAGGTATGACCTTTCTTGGCAACAGCGCCTTCTCTAAATGTAAAGTGCTTCGCAGCATCACTTTGCCCGAGGGCGTGACGGTAATCGGAGAATTTGCCTTTGACGGTTGCACGTCGCTCACCGAAGTAACTATCAAGGGGAAGGTTACGTATATTGAGCGTTGCGCCTTCTCGGGCACGCAGGTTAAGGAGATAACCCTTCCTATAAGCCTTGAGAGAATTGATTACGAAGCATTCGGCGAGAGCCTTGAAAGGATAATCTACGAAGGTACTAGGGAACAGTTTGCCGAGATAAAAATTAGCAATGACAACAACGCTCTGCTTTCGGCTGAAATCCTGTATCTTGGTTTAGAAAACTAACCTACGTTGAGGTTTTTTATGAAAAAAATAATATCATTTATACTTATTCTTATCTGCCTTACCTCCCTTTGCTCCTGCGATAGGGTGAAGGAGGTTATCTCCCAATTTGAATATACCGAGGGGCTGTCTACCTACGTTATCGAGGACGACCAATGCATCGTCAGCGTAGGCGAGGATATGCGGGACATCGAGGTAGTGAACGTCCCGAGAGAAATTGACGGAAACCGCGTGGTTGCCGTTGACAAGCGTGGCTTTGCCTTCCTTGATAATCTCAGGTCGGTCAGGCTGCCGAAGGGCGTTTATCACATCGGTGACGAGGCCTTTATGTACTCCTTCTCGCTTGAGACGGTAGAGCTGCCCGCAGGGGTGACGCATATCGGCAGGGGTGCCTTTAGCGTCTGCAGGGCTCTTAAGAGCATCAGTCTGTCCGAGGGGCTTCTGCGGATAGAGGAGCGTACCTTCTACTTTTGTGAGAGTCTTACCGAGATCAACCTGCCAAGGAGCCTTACCTACATCGGTACCAACGCCTTCACCTGCTGCGGCTTCACCGAGCTGACAATTCCCGAGGGTGTGACCTTTATCGATGAATACGCCTTCTCGGGCTGTGAGTCGCTGACGACCGTCTATATTCCCGAGGGTGCGAGAGTCTGCCGCTACGTCTTTAACGGCTGTGACGCTCTGGAGAGGGTGGTTTACGGTGGCAGCGAGGAGCAATGGGAGGCTATGATGCGTGACAACTCCTACGGCGACGAGGATAAGAGCTACGTGAACGTAGAAATCATTTTTGAAAAGTAAAAAGCAAAACGAAAAGAGCGAGAATGCGGGTGATAATTCTTCACGCAATTTCGCTCTTTTTTCTTGACAGACGGGGGTATAATATAGTATAATAATAGAGTTAAATTATTTGTTGAGGACAGGACTATGATTAAAATAAGCAACATATGCGTAATGAACTTTGAAAACGCGATCCGCGGCTCGAGAAACCCGATGAACAGCTGGGGACGCATGGACTCCTACTATGACGAGGAGGGTAATTATATTCTCGGTGACAACGATCTCTCTCTTGCATCAAGACTTGCGAAGGCAGGCAGCGACCACAGAAAATATTTAAGGCAGGTTATCGTTTCGCTTGACATCTCTGCCCCTCTCTACTGGTGGAAGGAGTTCGACACCTATAAGGTAGGCACGGTTGCAAATTCCTGCTCTACCATGCATAAGATTCAGGCGAAGGAGTTCACCCGTGAGGATTTCTCCTGCGAGAAGATGAGCGAGGAGGGTCTTAAACTGCTTGACTCGGTTATCGCATTTATGGAAAGAGAGCGCATCGCCTTTATCGAAACGAAGGACAAGGCGCACTGGCACAACATGATTCAGACGCTGCCCACCTCCTACAACCAGCTTCGCACCGTGACGCTTAACTACGAGGTGCTTATCAACATCTACCGTGCGAGACGCTACCACAAGCTTGATGAGTGGAAAACGCTCTGTGCCGAGATCGAGAAGCTGCCCTATGCAAAAGAGCTTATAATGTTGAGAGAGCTTGACGATGAGTAATATCTTTGATTTGTTTAAGAAAATAGAAACGCAGAGGGCGTCTGGTGAGCCGGTCAGCTTTATTATCGCAGGACTTGGTAATATCGGTAAGCAATATGAGCTTACCAGGCATAACGTAGGCTTTCTTGCCATAGACTATATTGCCGAAAAATACTCCGTGGGGATTGACAGGGTGAAGTTCCATGCCACCGTTGGCGAGTGTAATATCGGTGGGGCGCGAGTTCTGCTTATGAAGCCCACCACCCTGATGAACAACTCGGGAATTGCCATCGGCGAGGCTGCTGCCTTTTATAAAATTCCACCCGAGCGTGTGCTTGTGCTTCATGATGAAATAAGCTTTGATCCTGGTATTATACGCATCAGGAGAAAGGGCTCGGCTGGTGGACACAACGGTCTTAAGAGCATTATCGCAAGGCTGCCCGGCGAGGAATTTCCACGCATCAAGATCGGCGTAGGAAAGAAGCCCAATCCCGAATACGACCTTGCCGACTGGGTGCTTGGCAAAATGCCCGAGGGCGACCTTAAGGCAGTGAAGGCAAGATTTGATGATATCGCAGCTGCAGCAGAAATGATCGTCAAGGGCGATATCGACGGAGCAATGGCAAAATACTCGAAATAATTCGGAATTCAGATTTCGGAACGGATAATACAATATGCAAAAAATAACGAGTCTTATCAGGAGTGACGGAGAGTTCCAAAGCTTTCTGTCCTGCTTGAAGTTGACCTACAATGCCGATGATTGCCTACCGATTGCAGTTAACGGTCTCAGTGGTGGTGCCGAGGCAGCATTTCTTGCCGAGGCAGTGCGTGATGCGATCAATATCTCCGACTCGCCCATACTGATTCTGGTGAAAAACGAGAACGAACGCATCAGGGTGACAGACGCGCTTCGCAGCGTGGGACTGAATGCAGTCGGATTCAAAAAACGCGAGCTTGTGTTCCGTAATATAAGAGCCTCCCACGACGTTGATCGTGAGAGGCTTTCGGTGCTTTCTCTCATCCTTTCGGGAAATGTTGACGCAGTGGTTTCCACCCCGTCGGCAGCAGCCACCTATACCCTTCCGTCAGAGGAGCTTGAAAGACTGTCAATTTATATAAAGGCAGGAGATTTTATCTCACCCGAGGAGCTTGCCGACCGACTTGTGGCACTCGGCTTTGCAAGGGTGGAAAACGTTGAGAGTCAGGGACAGTTCTCACGACGTGGAGGTATTCTGGACTTCTTCGGTGGCGAGTCGGAGAGCCCTGTGCGAATCGAGTTCTTCGGTGACGAGATCGACCGTCTCTCATACTTTGACCCCATTTCCCAACGTACTGTCAGCAACTGTGACGGTATAAGCGTTCTGCCTGCTACAGAGATTATGATTGATTCTGCTGCAAGGGAGCGTATGCTGGCATCCTGCAATAAGCTTTTGTCCGAGGCGAAAACCGACCTTGCAAGAGAAAAGCTCCATCGTGAGAAGGCGATTATCGAGTCTGGCACTACTGTGGATTTCCGTGACAAATACCTGCCTCTGATATATGAGAAGCAGGAGTCGCTGTTCTCTTATTTTGGTAAAAGCGGCAGATATATCACTATGGTTCTTGGCACTGCAAACTGCCTTGAAGAATTAAAAAAATATGCCGAATATATTAAAAATGAAAAGCAGAGTTTACAAAACGAAGGCTTGATTGAGAAAAAATACTCGAAATTTCATATGCGTGAGGAGGAATATGCTGAACAGCTTTCCTCAAATTCTTTAAGTCTTACCGTCCATATAAACAACTTTTCGGGTGGTATCGGCTCGCTTAAGCTGGCAGGTCTTTTCGGCTTCCGTGCCATCAGATGCGTGAACTACGGTGGAAATCACTCTATGCTGGTGGAGGACCTTATGGGACTTCGCCGTTCGGGATACAGAATTCTTCTCCTTACCGATAATCCTGCAGGAACGTCCTCGCTTATCGATAGTCTTGCCGAAAGCGACATTCCGGCATCCAAACTTCCCGAGGGCTTCGACCTTTCAAAAGCAGAGGGTGGTCGAATATTCGTCACCGAGGGCTACCACGAAGGTTTTGAGCTTATTACACCGAGAATAGCAGTGCTGTCTATGGCAGACGAGGGTGGCAGAGCCGTTATGGCAAACAGACGCCGTCAGCGTATTCTGCGCAGGGCAGGTGGTGGACAGAGACTGATGAGCTATGCCGAGCTTTCCGTAGGTGACTACGTTGTTCACGCAACCTACGGTATCGGTCTGTTCGAGGGAATCGAGACCGTCACGGCATTCGGAGCTACAAGGGATTATATTACAATAAAATACGCCGGTACAGATAAGCTTTTCGTCCCCTGCGACAGGCTGGAGATGATCGGCAAATATATAGGCGACAGGGATAAGGACGGAAAGGTTAAGCTGTCCAAGATGGGTGGCACCGAGTGGCACCGTACAAAAGCAAGGGCAAAGGCTGCAGCGAAGGATATTGCAAAGAGCCTTATCGCCCTGTATGCCGAGAGACAGCGCAAGCCCGGCTTTGCCTTCCCTGAGGATTGCGACCTTGAGCTGCAGTTTGAGGACGCCTTCGAGTACGAGGAAACCGAGTCCCAGCTCCAGGCTATCTCCGAGATAAAATCAGATATGATGAAGCCCGTTCCTATGAACCGACTTCTCTGCGGTGACGTTGGCTTCGGTAAAACCGAGGTGGCTCTGAGGGCAGCCTTCAAGGCTATAATGGGTGGCAAGCAGGTTGCCTTCCTCGTTCCCACCACGATCCTCGCAATGCAGCATTTCCAGACGGCGCTTACCCGTATGCGTGGTTTTCCTGTTACTGTGGAGATGCTCACACGCTTCAAGAAGCCGAAGGAGCAGGCAGAAATTCTCAGACGTGTCAAGCGTGGCGAAACCGATATTCTTATCGGAACACATAAGCTGCTGGGGAAAAACGTTGAATTTCGCGACCTGGGTCTGCTTATCATTGACGAGGAGCAGCGCTTCGGTGTATCGCAGAAGGAGAAGCTTAAGGAGCTTGCCCGTAACGTTGACGTGCTTACCCTTACTGCAACGCCCATACCCCGTACGCTTAACATGGCGATGAACGGCATCAGCGATATTTCCATACTTGACGAGGCTCCCGAGGACCGTCGCCCCGTACAGACCTACGTTTTAGAGCATGACGACAGCATAATTTACGATGCGATACGACGTGAGCTTTCAAGGGGTGGACAGGTGCTTTACCTCTATAACAAGGTGGAATCCATCGGTATGATTGCCGACAGACTCTCGCAGGATATGCCCGACGCCCGTGTGGCTGTTGCACACGGTCAGATGGATAAGGATGAGCTGGAGGATATCTGGCGTCTGCTTATTGCAGGAGATATCGATATTCTGGTCTGCACCACTATAATCGAGACCGGAATCGACCTGCCTACAGCAAACACACTGATAATAGAGAACGCAGAGCGCTTCGGCCTGTCACAGCTCCATCAGATACGTGGCAGAGTTGGAAGAAGCGAAAGACAGGCGTATGCATATCTTACCTACCGGCCCGGCAAGGCGCTTACGGAAATTGCCGAGAAGAGACTCTCTGCAATCAAGGAATACGCCGAGTTTGGCGCAGGCTTCAAGATTGCGCTATGCGACCTTGAGATCCGTGGAGCAGGTAATCTGCTCGGCGCACAGCAGCACGGATATATCGACAGCGTGGGCTACGATCTCTACGTAAAGCTGCTTCAGGAGGCAGTGCTTGAGGAGCGTGGCGAAAGCGTTCCTACACGTCCCGAAGCTCTTATTGATATGAAGATAAGCGCCTTTATTCCCGACAGCTATATTCCTTCTCAGGCAGGCAGAATGGAGATGTATAAGAAAATATCTCTCATCACCTGCGAGGATGATGCCTCCGACGTTTACAGCGAAATTGTCGACAGATACGGTACTGCCCCCGAGCCCGTGAACAGACTGTGCAGGGTAGCTGTGCTCAGATCGCTCTGCGAGGAAACAGGCTTCACCCGTATTGAATGTAAGGATAACGTGATGGTGTTACACTTCTTACAGTTCGATATGCAGGCATGGTCAAAGGTATTTACTAAGTTCAAGGGCATACGGGTAGCACCCACAGCCGATCGGGTTATCTATAAATTCAGTGGCGATCCCTCGAAAATTGGATTACAAATTGTCAAAGCCTATAAGGAAGCAAAGAAATAAAAATAGTCAAAAAAATAGCCATAATGCAAACAATAGTGCGCATTATGGCTTATTTATATAGAAATCAAGATATTTTTATAATCAGTTATATATTGCAAGAATTTTCGGCAAAATCATACACAAAATATGTCTTTTAAGACGTGTTCAATTTAGGTTGTTATTGGCTATCGTCAAGGAAACGGATAGCAGCAAGAGCAGCAGCTGCGCCGTCGGCAGTAGCAGTTGTAATCTGGCGAACCGACTTTGTACGGCAGTCGCCTGCGACAAAAATTCCCTTCGGTGCGCCCTTCGGAACACAGTCCTCACCTGCTATAATATAGCCCTGGCCGTCAAGCTCTGCCACGGTTTCAAAGGGCTGATTTTCGGGTGCCTGGCCAATTGCCACAAACATTCCGTCAACCTTAAGCGATCTTTCCTCGCCCGTTTCGGTATTCCTGATCTCCACCGACCGAAGCGACTCGTTACCGACTATACGGCTGACAACCGAGGAGTAAATGATCTCCACATTCTGCCTTCCCGAGAGAATTTTCTGAAGCCTGCTCTCACCGGTAAGATATGCGAGATTCTGAACTATATACACCTTCTCGCAGCCGTCGGACAGGAGAACTGCGTCCTGGAGCGCCGAGTTTCCACCACCGATAACAGCAACTCGCTGTCCACGGAAGAATGCGCCGTCGCACACGGCACAGTATGAAACGCCCAAGCCGGTAAGCCTTTCCTCACCGTCTATACCAAGCTTTCGATGATGGGAGCCGGCAGCGATTATAACCGTCCTCGCCTGGTAGCTTTTAGAGGAACAAATCACCTGGAAATTACCCTTTTCGCCACTTATTCCCTTCACCTCATCAAGCTCAATCATCGCACCGTGGCTGATAGCCTGCTCAATGAGTCGGTCGGCAAGCTCGTTGCCGCTTACGTCAAGGAAGCCGGGATAGTTCTCCACCTTTGGCGATGAGGTAATCTGACCACCGAAGGTATCCTTTTCTATAACGAGCACCTGTTTTTCTGCCCGTCTCGCATATATTGCAGCAGTAAGACCTGCAGGTCCTGCGCCGATTATAATTATGTCGTACACAATTTTTTCCTTTCAGGAAAAATAATGCAAAATGCAAAATGCAGAATGCAGAATACAAGGTGCAAATCTATTTTTCCTAATTTAAAAAGTTTTTTTAGGGAGGCAAAACGCCTCCCATAATTATTTAAGCCTATATGATGCTATAATTCATTCTGCATTTTGCATTCTGAATTCTGCATTCACTTATGCCTTAACGCAAACCTTATCAACGTATCCCTTAATGTTCGAGGGGTTGGAAATAAGCTCGGCACGGTCTCCCTTGATCACCACAAGGGTGGGAGCCTCCTTGATGCCGTAAGCCTTTGCAAGCTCGCCATTTTCCTCAGCAAGAAGGGTTTCGTACCTGATGCCTGCCTGGTCGAGGAACATCTTTGCCATACGGCACTTGGGGCAGGTCTTGGTGGTAAAGAGCATGGTTCCGCTGGCATAGGCGGCCACGGCCTCCTCGGCCTTTTCGGCAACTTCAGCGGTGGAGACCACATTGCCCTTGAAAAAGCTGGCGGCAACGTCGTAA
>JAFTON010000087.1 GCA_017463765.1 Clostridia bacterium
GCGCAGCAGCAGCTCCCGTTGAGGAGAAGACCGAGTTTGACGTTGTACTTAAGGCAGCAGGCGCTTCCAAGCTCAACGTTATCAAGGTTGTTCGTGAGCTTACCGGTCTTGGCCTTAAGGACGCTAAGGACCTCGTTGAGGGCGCTCCTAAGACCATTAAGGAAGGCATCTCTAAGGAAGACGCTGAGAAGATCGCTGAACAGCTTAAGGCTGCAGGCGCAGAGGTTGAGGTTAAGTAATTTCACCCCCAATATGTTAAAGTGCGAGTCACCTGCTGATTCGCACTTTTTTCTTTCTTAGAAATTTTGGTATAAATCCGCGTTTTTGTTGCTCGACGTAGGTAACTACGCCTGTCGCACCAAAGAACACGAATTTCTCCTCAAAATTTCGTCGAAAGTTGACGACCGTACTAATTTGTCATCCCGAGTGGCAAAAATTAAAGACGGAGACGATACCGTGAATCGAGGGATCTCCTATTTCGAACCGCCCGCAAGCTTGGGCTTTTCGCAAGGATAGTAAGCCTTCCCCTTGGGGAAGGTGGATTGCGAAGCAAGACGGATGAGGTAGTTGTAATCTAATATTTTCGTTTTACCTCATCCGACCTTCTCGGATAAACCTCGAAGCCCACCTTCCCCAAGGGGAAGGCAAAAGCAACCTCCCAATCGGAGAATAACAGACCAAATAGATAACCCCCGAAGCCGTCGCCTCGGGGGGGCGTTTTTAAGGAGAAAACGCTATCTCTAACAGCACACTAACAAAAGCTGTTTTAAGATCTTAATTATAAAATAATTTGCAATCTGATTTACAATTATTTCTTTAAGTTGGTTACTTCAGTATCCTGTGTAGCCGTTTCACTACTGTAATAGTTAATTTGCTTTTGTTATTTTCCTATACCGATGCCGTCTTCGACAGTCCAATTAATTGCATTACCGTTGAGCGTGTTATTTTCAACTACGACAACCGCATTATCTACTATTTCCATCTTGATAGCTTCGCCGTTTGCGTCGGCTGCGTTTATCAAGGTGTTGCCACGAATAGTCGCCTTGACAGTAACCTTACTAACTCTAATGCCTCTATCTTCTGTATTCTTAACTGTGTTGTTTGTAAATACTAAGGTTTCAACACCCATACCCGAAATATTAATTGCATTATATCCGATGGTATCAAACTCGCATCCATCAACAGTAACTTTCTTTGCACACTCATCATTAGAATTTATCTGAATATAATTTTTAAGCTCAGCACCGTTGATAAATTTACAGTTCTTGAATGTTATGCTCTCTGCCACATTGGCATAAATATTTGCAGCAGTGTGACCGGAAACATTACTCATATCAAACGTAACGTTTTCGAATACAAGATTTGTAATAGATGTATATTTATCGCTGGTTGTAAATGAACCTGTGAAGGTCACGTTCTTAAACTTGAGTGTTTCTATTATATGTGTTTGAGTTACGTAATAAATACCTTCGGGATCGTATACAACGCAATCGCCACTATGGATATAAAATCCTTCCAAGGTTGCACCGTTACCACCAATTGTCAAATTTCCAATTGTATTGGTCTTATAATAGAGAGGATGGGGATTTTCGGAAGCATCGGTGCCTGTGCTTTCATCCGTTATAATGCCAATGTTGTGTCCATACTTAAGATTTTCGTATGTACCCGATGCAAGCTCAATATAGCCGTTCTTTAAGGAACCGGTATTGATATAGTCTTCTGCTCCTTCTTCGGTGGTAACACTTACTATAAGATTTTCGACTGCTTCGTAAATCTCTACTCCATCAAGATTATCCTGTACGCAGTTTTCGGGATAAACAACCTTGTCATCTTTGATAAGAACAAATGTGTTTTCGGATGCTATAAAGCCAAATATGTATCCCTTATAAGCAGGAACGAGGGCCTCGTTATAGCCGTTTTCGGACAAAAGCTCCTTTACTTCACTGATATCTGCACATCCTGTGCCATCAGCGGCGTCTACTGCAAGAAGAGTATTGATTTGTCGAACTAATTGCTGGTCAGCTGATTGCTGTGCTTTGGCAATAATACCGCTGAAAGTGGGGATTAATACTGCTGCGAGGATCGCAATAACTGCAACAACGATCACAAGCTCAACAATAGTAAAGCCCCTTTTGTTTGCTTTTTTCATTTTGTTTTTTCCTCCAAAGTTAGTTTTTTCCGATTTTTCGTGTCGGTAATTGTATTATAGCACTATTTTTGCGATTTGTCAACTATATTAGTATAAAAAGTCAACCAAATTAGAACATTTTTATTATACACTTAATATAATTGGAGGAAGAAAATATGGTTGATTTTGGGAAAAGACTAAAGGAATTAAGACTTAAAGAAGGTATGACACAGCAACAGCTGGCAGATAAACTGAGGATAACCAAATCGGTGGTAAGCTACTACGAGCTTCAGGAACGTTATCCATCTCCTGAGGTGTTGACTAAATTAGCACTTATTTTTCACGTAACAACCGACTATCTGCTTGGCCTGGAGCGATGCGAAACTGTTGATTTGACCGGTCTTGATGAAGAGGATATTATTACAATACGTCGCCTTGTGGCTTCTTTGAGAAGAAAAAATATAACTAACAGGGATTGAGATTTAATTTTTGCGCCTGATACTGACTAATGATTTTTTGATGTAATTTTCAGGTGAAAAATAGTCTTTTGGGGATAAAAAAACATAATCTTTGAGGTTTTATAGATCAATATACAAAACTGTTTTTTTGCTAAAATATCACCGATGATAAAGCATTGGACTGTTGGTGCTGATTAATAAAACGTGGAAATATTCGCATTATTCTGCCTGTTTTTGTAAACAATTATTTACGATGAAAGTTTGGAACTCTACGATTCCGTTTTGAAAAAGTTTTGAAAAAAGAGATTTTTACCTTAAAAAAACGAAAAAAGTTTGAATTTTTGCGAAAAAAAACCTTAAAAAATGCAAACGATACCTCAAAAACAGAAATTTGTCCCTTAAATTTTTGGAATATTTGAAATTTTAATAAAAAAAGAGAAAACGCTCCCAATTTTTGACGGGAGCGTTTTCTTATAGTCGGAATACCGACATATATTTTTTATTTATTCATATAAGGGATATTTTTTGCAAAGTGCCTCAACACGCGCTTTTGCCTCTGTAGAATTAAGATCAAAATTCTTAAGAGTCATTGAGATGATCTTTGCAACCTCAATCATATCTTCTTCGGTAAATCCTCTTGTTGTTACGGCTGCAGTACCGAGACGCAGACCACTTGTGACAAAGGGCTTCTGGGTATCAAAGGGAATTGCGTTCTTGTTGCAGGTGATGCCAATCTCATCGAGTAGATGCTCGGCTTCCTTACCGGTGTCAACCTTCATTCCGGTCAGGTCAACAAGCATCAGATGATTATCGGTTCCACCCGAAACAAGCTTAAAGCCCTCCTTGATAAGCTCGTCGGCAAGGACGGCACAGTTTTTTACAACCCTTTTTGCATAATCCTTGAACTCGGGCTTAAGTGCCTCGCCAAAGCAGACAGCCTTAGCTGCAATTGTGTGCATCAGAGGTCCACCCTGTGTACCGGGGAAAATAGCTTTATCAATTCTCTTCGCAATATCCTCCTCGTTTGACAGGATAAGTCCACCTCTTGGGCCACGTAGAGTCTTGTGGGTAGTGGTTGTAGTAACGTGAGCGTAGGGAATAGGTGAGGGATGAACACCTGCAGCAACAAGTCCTGCAATATGCGCCATATCAACCATAAGATACGCGCCAACCTCATCGGCTATCTCACGGAACCTCTTGAAATCGATCAGCCTGGGATATGCAGATGCTCCTGCGAGGATAAGCTTCGGTCTCGATTCGAGTGCAAGGCGTCTTACCTCATCGTAATCAATAACGCCACCTTCGCGGGTAACTCCGTAGTGAACAATGTTCCAGTATTTGCCCGAAATGTTTACAGGCGAGCCGTGGCTGAGATGTCCACCGTGAGCCAGATTCATTGAGAGAACTGTATCACCCGTTTCAAGCAGCGCAAAGAATACTGCCATGTTAGCCTGTGCGCCCGAGTGTGGCTGTACGTTTGCGTAACCTGCTCCGAAAAGCTTCTTTGCACGTTCGATAGCAATGCTCTCAACCTGGTCAACGTGCTCGCAGCCACCGTAGTATCTTCTGCCGGGATAACCCTCGGCATACTTGTTTGTAAGTGTAGTTCCGTTCGCCTCCATCACCACCTGGCTGACGAAGTTTTCTGATGCGATAAGCTCAATTTTATTTCTCTGTCTCTCGGTCTCTTTTGTTATTGCAGAGTAGAGCTCCGGATCGTTTTCTCTTATAAGATCATATTCTCTCATTTATATGTTTTCTCCTGTTTTTTCCGTGAAAATTGATGATTTATCATTGTTTTGTTATATTTTACACCTTGTTTTTTCGCCTGTCTGCAAGATAAGTGCGTCTTACCTCGGTGATAAATTTCTGCACCCTTTCGGACTGATAATCTCTGTATGTCCAGGGCAGCTTTTGCCATCCACCCCTCGCCCAGAAAAGCGTCAGCTCGGTGTAAATTCCATCCTTCAGAGGAATTCTGAAGCCTGTTTCCTTCGTGGTTGCAAGGAGCAATCTGCCGTGGTTAATAAAGCCGGGATCAAGATTAATTCTGCGTTTTCCATCGATCGCAAATTCTGCCTCGATCTCGTTTGTACGCAGCTTAATATCTGCTTGCCGTGAGGGGTCAACGGTTTCTTTAAAGCTGTAAATACGTCGAAGACCCTCGCCGCCGATCTCCTCGTCGTAATAGGTTGAAAATTCGCCCGAGAAGGAAAACTCCTCGCTCATAGCCTCTACCTCGCCAAACTCGGCTGTCAGTATCTCCATGGCACGATCGAGAATCTCTTTTTCATGATATATCACGCCGATAATCAGCTTCTCTTTTTCAAACTCGTAAACTGCTCCCATATTGTCACACACCTTTCTTATGATATTATAATATAAAAGCTCTGTCAAGTCAAGAAAAATCTGTTCCCTAATAAATAATTTTTAAGAGGGCAGAATAGTTGTATGAGTATTTTCAAAAGAATAAAGGATCTGACAAAGCTTCTCTTATCAAGTCGGGCTGCCAGGCTTAACCTGACGTTGCTCGGTGGCGCGTTGATTAACCTTATCTATGTGCTCGGCAATATCGCATCGGCATTCATCTATCAGAGTGCGTGGTCTGCTACCGTAAGCACCTACCACGTTATGCTGATAATCATCAGAGTTTATCTTTTGTCAGCAAGGCATAGTCCCTCTGATAAAGCAGAAAAGCGTGTTTTGTTTCGGGTTGGTGTTCTGCTTTTTTTGCTTGATATCGCCTGCGCAATTATAATGATATATACGGTAATACAGGGCAGGTTTGTAAGCTATTCGGGCTTGTTTTTATTCGCCTTTCTTTCTTATACGGTCTATTCGCTTACAAGCTCGATCCTTGCTATCAAAAGGCATGGCAGCTTCGGCAACAGGCTGCATTATGCTGCCAGAAGTATATCTCTCTCCACCTCGCTTATGTCGGTTTTTAACCTGCAATACTCGGTTTTATCCCTCCTCGGTGCAGATTCACGCATGATCGGACGGGCTATTCTTTCGGGAGGCGTCGCTGTTTTTTTAGTTATTCTCTTCCTTTCGGTAAGGCTGATAAGAAAATATTATAGTACACCTGAAAAGTAGCAAAAAATGACGAAAAGCGTATACTGCTTATAGCGTCGGAGGGGATAATCCCGACTTCCGATGCAAAAATCAAAAGGATAAGTAAAAAATGAATAAAAATGAAAACGGATTTCCCGGTGGAACTGTGGGCGGCGTGACCGACCAGGGTGGCTGTGGCAACGGTTGTGGTGGCTGTGGTAACGGCTGTGGCAACGGTTGTGGAAACGGCAGCATTGGTGGCGCAGGCAGCAATCATACCTGTGGTGGCGACGGTAGTTGCCTTGACAATAAGCCTCTCGCCTACGTCTATGCACCGAACCAGATGTTCCGTATGCTCTATTCGGCAAACGATGCCTTAAGACATGGTACGCTCGTCGAGGAGCTTTATAAGCCTATGGAGGTGTACGGCCGTGAATAGAGCGAGAAATAACAATCAGAATAATACCAATATGAACGGCCGTGTCGGTGGCATGACCGATAACGGTATGAATAATATGGGTGGCATGAACGGCATAATCGGCAGAAATGCCAACGGTGGCGCACTTTCGGGTAGCCTTGCCGATCAGATAAGAGCGCTTTGCTTTGTAAAAACCGAGCTTGAGCTTTATCTTGATACCCACCCTCGTTGTCTTACTGCTCTCGATTATTATAAGCAGACCGTCGACGAGCTCAAGAGACTTACCGAGATGTATGAAAATACCGTCGGTCCCCTTACTGCAATGGGTAACGTCAGCACCGAGCAGTGGCATTGGGTGGACGGCCCCTGGCCCTGGCAGCACGCAGGCGACTTTATGAGAGAGGGGGACAGATAGTATGTGGATTTATCAGAAGCAGCTTCAGCATCCCGTAAAGATTGAAAGGCCTAATCCTCGCCTTGCAAGTATTATAATTACCGCCCTTGGAGGCCCCGACGGCGAGACCGGTGCAGCAATGCGATACCTTAACCAGCGTTATACAATGCCCGACGGCAGGGTAGTGGGCATTTTAACCGACGTGGGAACCGAGGAAATGGGGCATCAGGAGATGGTATCAAGCATAGTCTATCAGCTCACCCGAAACCTTACACCCGACGAGATCATAGCGGGCGGATTTGATAAGTATTACGTTGACCACGGTGCAGGCATCTTTCCCGCATCGGCATCCGGCATGCCCTTTAACGCTGCATCAATAGCCTCAAAGGAGGACGCTCTCGCCTCTATCCACGAGGACCTGGCAGCAGAGCAGAAGGCAAGAGCAATGTACGATAACATTCTCCGTCTTTCCGACGATCCCGACGTCAACGACGCCATTCGCTTCCTTCGTCAGCGCGAGGTCGTACACTTCCAAAGATTTGGCGAAGCGATGGAGATCTTGAAAGATAAAAAGTTTTAAAGACTAAATAAGCCTCGTCAGATTGTCAAGCCAAGTGCAACACTTTTTTCAAAAAATCATTGGGAGACAAAAAACCAAGGCATTTACGAGGACGATTGTTGATCAGAGAAACAACAGCATCCAACTGTTCCTGTGTCACCTTATTGAAATCGGTTCCTCTTGGAAAGAAAAAACGAACTAATCCATTTAAGTTCTCATTGCTACCACGTTGCCAAGGTGCATGAGAGTCAGCAAAGTACACTTTCACACCTAAGGCTTTTTCCAAGTCTTTAAAACCAAGAAATTCAGTGCCGTTATCCAGCGTTAACGTCAAAGGCTTTACTTTTATCTCTGCATTTGCAAATGCAGAGATAAAAGCGGCGTTTGTGCTTTCAAGTTTTTTATCCTTGGCTATAGCAGCAACAAATTGTCGCGATTGCCGATCTACACCTGTGATGAGATATCCTTTGCCTACCGAACCGTAGACCGTATCTCCTTCAAAATCTCCCAATCGCCCTCTATTATCGATGATTTCAGGTCGATCGTGAATAGAACTGTCAAAGAATCGTGTATAGGATTTCTTTTGGTGAGAATAGGGTTTTGCCTTTCTTCTGAAATGCGTCCAAGGTTTAATGCCGGGAAACATATTAGCCTTTACAGCTCGATAGATCGACGAGAGCGAGATCTTCTCTTCGTGAGTGCTATTCCACTTGCCGGCAATGATTTCGGGAGACCAATATTGTAGTAGACCTTCAAAAACAAACTGATACATTTCCTTATTGTGTTGTAAATTGTTTTTGCGATGACAAACCTTACGACGATGCTTGTAGTTTGTTTGTGCGTGCCAATAATGGTAGTGATTAGCCTTTTTGCTCCAGTTTCTTTTGACCTCTCGGCTGATTGTAGAGGGACTTCTCCCCATGATTTTTGCAATTTCTCGAAAACTTTTTCCTTGATTTAAGAAAAACTGTAGACTTTCTCGCTCAAATAGTGTAAAATGTGTGTAGGACAATATTCTTACCTCCGTTCAAAAATGTTGTGTGGTAACTACATTTTACACCTTGGTAAGAATATTGTCTATACTTTTTTCGGGTGTTGCACTTATTATTATAATCTGCCCTCCCTTGTGTAAAGGGAGGTGCTGAACGAATGTGAAGCGGAGGGATTGTTACAATCCCCCAGTCACCTTTGGTGCCAGCCCCCTTTACACAAAGGGGCCTTTTTATCAAAGGACGGTTTGAGAAATCAAATCGTCCTCTTTACTTTTTGGAATGGGTGTGGTATAATTAAACTGAATAAATTCAAGTTACCGAGGTGGACTATGAAAAAAACAAAAAAACTTGATGAAAATAGTGTTCGTGTAATAAAAATTGGTAAGGAAGCACTGCTTGAATTCATCTATGAGAGCTTTATTGCTGATCAGGAATCGCTTTTTGACGTTGACGCACTAGATGTCACTGATTATTTCGATATTGACTTTGAAAGAGGCGAGTTTGTTTTTTGCGTAGCCAAAAGCGAAGATTCCAATGGAGATTTTTTGCGATTGCCGAAAGAGATTAATCTGCAGAATCTTATGAGAAATCTCCCAGATACCACAGAATCAATGCTTGCTCCTAAGAAAACTTTATACAAAGAATTTACAAAGGAAGAACTAGTTGAATTATCAAAGAATAAATAAATTTGAATTCATAAAATACTTTACGTTGACTGTATTGGCGAAGCAATGAGAATTTTGCAGGACGGAAAATAAACACCTCATCCGTCTTTTGCTACGCAAAATCCACCTTCCCCAAGGGGAAGGCTAATAAAAAGAGGGCGGTTTGATTAGTCAAATCTTCCTTTACTTTTTCGTTTTGGTGTGGTATAATGAAAACAAAGAATGGTAGAAAGGAATAATGTCATGCTTGATGAAAGAGAAATATCAAAGGAAATTATCTCATCTGCCGGAGAAGATGAATTTCAAATTAGATATATCCGTGATGAAAATGTAGGTATTCTTACATCCCGTTCTGGTAAATCCTATTTTATTCTTGATAGCAAAGAGTATTGGTATGATTTAATTCAGGGAAAATATCCAAGCAAGCAAAAGTGTTCCTGTAAAAATGATTTCTTTAAGGTTCGTTTTGATTATCTGCTAAGAAAAGAAACAGATGATTTTAGTTCTGTTGAGCTTATCTCTCAATGTACAGAATGTGGTAAAATCAAGAAATTTAGCAGAGTTGATATTGATTATTCTCCCTCATCACATTTATTTGAAAATGCAATTACTTATTGTGAACAACCGAAAATTAAGTATAAAACATATAACATTGGAGGTTTTTGGGAAAAAGGAGCCTTATTCGAATTGATAGAATTTCTTGCTCAAAAACAGCTGTTAATTTATCTTTGGTATTGGAATGAATCAGGCAAAAGATGCTTTAAGCAAGTTGATTTTGTAGAACTCACAAAGTTTTTATCTGATGAAAATTCAAAATATCTTGGAATATACTTCTCATTTGAGCCATTAGAGCAAATTTCAAACATTTCTTACCAGGATGAAAAAGGCATTTACATTGACCGAAATCTTTGGAGAAAAAAAGAGCTTATCAAAATCGACTCGCCTATTAGGGTTATGTCCGACAATAGAATAAAGCTTTGTTATAATATGGAATTTTGCAGTGAATTTTTAGATTCTAATGGAATGGTTAATTTTAAAAGTGATGATTTTTGCAAGTTGGTAAAAGCATTATTAAAATACATCAAAGAGAATCTGAAATGATTTATAGGAATACTTCACGTTGACCGTGTTGGCGAAGCTATGGAGATCTTGAAAGACAAGAAATTTTAAAAAAGCCTTCCCCTTTGCTTGGAGGGGAAGGTGTCACCGTAGGTGACGGATGAGGTGTAGAAAAGTTAGCTAACATCCACCTCATCACCTGCTACGCAGGAGCTTCCCCTCGAGGGGAAGTCTATTAAGGGCGGTTTGAGTAATTCAAATCGCTCTTTACTTTTTTGTGTGGGTGTGGTATAATATAGACAAGTAACAAACTTGGCAGGAAAGGTCGTGATTTAGTTGAGCGGTAAAAAGATTGTACGAAATTATGCTGTTTTTTGTTCCGAATCCCTGATTAGAAATAAGAGAATCGATGTAAGAACAAAAAGCAATGGTAAAATAAAAAAAGTTAACTTTACCAAAGAATATGTTTTATCGGATATATTCAAAGAGGAAGCCGATTACGATACCATAATGCATCATTACTCCGAAGCACGCCAAGGAAAAGAAAATCAATATTTCTCCATTGCTTATTTTATTGATAAAAAGCACGCAATACGAATTGATGAAA